>JAPULC010000483.1 GCA_027295305.1 Gammaproteobacteria bacterium | reverse complement strand
CGCCCACGGTGGTATTTCACGGCACCGCGGATGAGACTGTGCCGTTCGACTCTGTCGAGCGTTTCGTCGGCCTCGCTGTCGCCAAGGGCCTCGATTGCACGTTGGTGCCCTTCGAAGGCGAATCTCACGGCTTCTTCAACTACGGCCGTAACGAGAACCGTTGCTTCGAGGCCACGTTGGAGGAGAGCGAGCGATTTCTGGAAGCTCACGGCTTCCTGAAGTGAGTCGAATTTCGTAGAAATTTGCAGATCGCCTGCATCACCGGGAGAAAGCCCCAGCCCGTCTCCCTCTCACCCCCGCTTTGCCACCCGAAAGATCGCGGTGTGCCTGATGCGTACGAGGATCTCTCCCTCTTCGCCGAGGATCGCGCCGTCGTTGACGATGTAGTGATGGCCTTTGCGCTCATAGACCTCCACACAGTGTCCGGCCACGGTCAGCGTCTGACCCGCGTAGGCTGGGCGGAGATGCTGCATGTGGCTTGCGGCGTGGATCGCGGGGCCATAGTCGTATGAGTGATGGAGCAGATGAGTGAGCTGACTCGCGATCCACCCGGGATGCAGCCGTGGGCGTTGCGACAGGAAATACTCCAAGGTTTCCCCTTCCTTTTCCCTGGCAAAGGCGACGATCTCGTCCACGGGCGTGGGTACTGCGCGAGCCTTGAGATCGCGGTCGACAGGCGCGTTTTCCATGGTCAGTGCCGGTAGCTCATCGGCTCGAGGATCGGGCTTCAGACGGGTCGGCATCGCTAGGTCGACGAGCCAGTTCGCTTCGCCGAGCCCCACCTCACCGCGAATGCAGACCTGATCGCCCTTGGCGATGTTGAAGACGCCATCGTCGGCAACGCTGATGTCGAGCTCGTCGCCCGGATAAACAGGACGCCTGAACTGAACTTCGGCCCAACCTTCGTCGAGCCACACCTCACCCAACGCTTCGACGATGGTGCGCACGGCCCAGCCGTAGACGCTTGCTCCCCCAACCAGGGCGCCTTCGTAGCCATAGGCTTTGGCTCCGCCCGTGGAGTGAATGGGATTACCCGGTCGCGGCGCATCGGGATTGTCCATGAACGCGGTCATTCTCTGCTGTGCAGCAATACTCATTTGCTCTCTCCAGGCGGGCTGGGGCTTTCTGCTAACCAGCGGTTCATGACATCCTGCGTATCTGCGCCAGGCTCGACGTATCGCAGCGGCTGCTCCCTGGTAGCTTCGGCCTGCATGACGCTTGCAGGCATGACGACGGTGCCTCGGGGATGGTCCTCCAGCGTCTCGAGAAACCCGCGCGATCTGAGCTGCGGGCAGGCGAGCAGCTCGTCCACCGTCTGCACCAGGGCGAAGGTCAGGTGCAGCGACGCGGCGGCCTCAAACCAGGACTTTCTCGAGCGGGTGCGGAAACGCCGCGTCATGAGCTCGACGTACTCGTTCCAATGTGTCATTCGACCTTCCGCAGTCTGAAAACGCGCTTCCGCCAGTCGCGGCTCATCCAGGAGCTCTGCGACGCCCTCCATCGATACGCTTGCCACGGCGCCCGGCGCGCAATAGATATAGCCATCGCTGGCAGGGGCCATGCGTATTGCCTGCTTTACGCGCCCTTCTCTGCGTGCCACCTCTCCCGTATTTGCGTAGCGGCTCCCCTGGTGGTGAACGCAGGCGGTGAGCCCGTCGGTCAGGGCTAGATCCAGATGACGCGTGCGCCCATCGGCGAGGCACTCGATGAGTGCCGCATAGATGGCGCCGGCCGCAGCCAATCCTCCCACCTGCTCCGCGGAGTACGGCGTCAGCTGTTGCGGCACCTGGTCGTATTCGCCGGTCAGAAACAGAAAGCCGCTCGCTGCCTGCAGCGTGAGATCGCTGTGACAATGTCGAGACTCCGGGCCACGCAGGCCCACCGGGGTGAGGGAGACGTTTAGGAAACGTGGGCTGAGATGCTCGAAGCTTCCATCGTCGAGGCCAAGCGTGCACAGTGCGGACGATCGAAAGTCCCCGATCACCACGTCCGAGGCTTGTGCGAGCTCTGCGATGCGAGCGGGCGGTGCAATCACGCTCTTCTTGCGGGCATTCAGATAGGCGAATGCACCGCCTTGACCGGCGCCCCAGCGCGATTGAAGCTCGCGCACTGGATCTCCTTCCGCGGGTTCCGCACGCACCACCTCCCAACCCAGATCGGCCAGTAGCTTGGCCGCAAAGGCGACCCCGGTTCCGGCGGCGAGCTCGAGCACGCGGTAATGAGGCTTCGTCGCGGCTGTGCCGCCGAGGGCACGAGATTCGATTTGATGCTTCCGATCCCGCTCGAGACTTCGGGGGGCTTTGTCAACACGAGAAAGCTCGCCGCGATCGATTTTTACTTCAGGATCGGCTGCGGGACGGACGGTGTACTGAACGTTGCGCGTGCCGAGGACGTCGGCTCGTTCGAGGGCTTCGATGTCCTCTTCCGACAGGCCTGCGATGTCGCGGAATACGCCCTCATTGTCGGCACCGATGGACTTGGGCCAGACCAGCTCGAGCTCCGTTGCGTTGCCCCACGGCAACGCGAACTGCGGCGCATCGTTGCCGGTCGGATAATTTCCGAAATAGCCGCGTGCCCGCAATCGCGGCGAGTTCATTACATCGCTTGCATCGGCGACGACGGCGGCCGCAATGTCGGCGCTCTGCAGCGCTTGGGCGATACGTTCGGCAGACATCGACGCGCATTGACCCGCAAGCTCGGATATTCGGCTCGCGCCAAGCACGGCCAGCAGGGCGTCAACCTGATCGTCGCGCGCCGAGATCGCAACGTAGCGATCGTGTCCCTGCGCCTGAACCACCGCCTGATAGCCATAGCATTCGTCCTCGTTGCCGATACGTGAAGGCAACGGTGTGCCGAGGGACCGCTCGGCGATCACGGCGCCGAGATTTGCCACACCGGTTTCGTACAGAGACACATCCAGATGCTGGGGCCGTGAGATGCGATCGCGTCGTTCGAGCGCGGCGAGAATGGCGAGCAGGAGATTCAGCCCGCAGATATTGTCCGCATAGGTGATGGTGCCGGGACGGCCAGGGATCGACGTATCTGGATCGCCGATCAGAAAGTTTTGCCCGGACAGCGCCTCGGCGCCGGGACCAAAGAGCGGCCGGTCGCACCACGGGCCGGTGGTGCCGAAGCCGGTGATGGAGCAATAGATGACGCGTGGATGAATCGCGGCGATCGTGTCGAAGTCGATTGCGTATTTGCGCATTACCCGCGGGGTGTAATTGTGGGCCACGACGTCGCAGGCTCGAGCGAGCTTGCGAAACGCCTCCGGCCCGCCGGGCTTGGCCAGATCGAGACCCACCATGCGCTTGTTGCGAAACAGTGATGGGTCGAGAAGGACCCCCGCGCCGCGTCGATGAGACTGAACGCGAATCACCTCCGCGCCGAGATCCGCAAGATGTCGACTGGCGAATGGGAGCGCCGCCGCCTGCTCCATCGAGAGTACTCGCAATCCCGCGAGTGGCTTGTTCATAGATGCCCTCACTTTGGCAATGACGTAATCTTCTATCGCACCGTGGCAGTCAGGTCACGAGAAACTTGATGTGTTCGCTTGGTGCACGACCCGTGGTGCGCGGCGATTGAGGTTGACGACATGAACGATTCACAGGTCCTCGTCATCGGTGGTACCGGCCCAACCGGTGTGCCGTTGGTCAACGAGTTTCTGCAGGGCGGGTTCCACGTGAGCATCATGCACTCGGGCCGTCACCCGGCAAGTTTCGACGCTGCGGTGGAAGTCATTACGGGAGACGTGCGCGACGAGGACGAGGTGCGTGACGGCGTCGGATCACGGAGTTGGGAGATCGTCGTTGCGAGCTATGGGCGCCTGAGAATGCAGGGCAAGGTTCTAGCGGGGAAAACCCATCGCTTCGTCGGTATCACGGGGCAGCCCGTCTACATCGGTGCCGTTCGTCCCACGCCCCGGGGGGCCATCGCGTTGCCGGTGCCCGAGTTCGCCGAACGCCAATACGATGTCAGCGACTACACCGGGAAGGTGGCGGCAGGGGAAGATCAGCTCTTCGAGCAACACGGGCGCGGCGACTTCGAGGTGGCGATCGTGCGCTATCCCGGTGTATTCGGTCCGCGAGCCCCGATCAATCACGAATGGGCGGTGGTCAAACGCATCCTCGATCGACGCCCGTTCATGCTGATGCCCCATGACGGCATGGCGTATTTCCAGCGCGGATACGTCGAGAATCTGGCGCACCTCGTGTTTCTTGCAGCGACTCGCCCCGAAGGCGCGGGAGAGGCATTCAACGGTGGCGACGAGCGTGTGCTCTCGGCGCGACGCGTCGCCGAGCTGATCGTCGACGAGCTGGGTTCCGGCATGGAGCTCGTTGGTGTGCCGGCGCAATATTGTCGCGGTGTCTATCCGTTGGCGGAGAAATCGAACCTCATCCTCGACATGTCGAAGGCGCGCAACCTCCTCGGCTATCGGGATCGCGTCGAGGTAGAGAGCGCCACGCGGTTCACCGCGCGTTGGCTGCGTGACAATCCGCCCAACGAGGCCGACGTGCAGCGTGGTGGCACGGGAATCTTCGATTACCCGCGAGAAGAGAAGATCCTTGGCGCGTGGCACAAAGCCAGCGCGGAGCTCGACGATGCACTGACCGACCCGTAGTCGCTTCGCCTTTCCTATAGTCGACGAGCTGCTTCGACTACTCGCTAGCCAATGCCCGCGCTTGACCCAGCACGCTCTGCCCATGGCGCTTCAGCTCGTCGAGCAACACGTAAAGCAGGGGCAGCAATAACAGCGTGATGACAGTGGAGAACATCAAGCCTCCGATGATTGCTCGCGCCATCGGAAAATAGGAAGGCCCGATGCCTCCCACCCTCACGTCGCCCAGCGAAAGCGGGAGCATGGCCACGACGGGAGTGCACACAGTCATCAGGATGGGTCTGAGGCGATCACGGCTTGCGTTCAGCACGGCCTCCAGGCGCTCGCTCCCTTCACGACGCAGGTGTTGAATTCGGTTCAGCAGCACGATGCCGTTGTTTACCACGATTCCCATGAGAAGCAGCATTCCCGTGAGCGCCATGGACGTCATGGTGGTGTTGGTAAAATAGAAAAACCAGTACACGCCCACCGCGGCGTAACCGATGGAGCAGAGGATCGCGATGGGGAACAGCGCCGATTCGAACAGTGCGGCCATCAACATATAGATCAAAATTCCCGCGAGGATCATGTTGATGGTCATCTCGCGCTGCATGTCGTTGTCGTCCCCGAACCGACGGCCGAACTGCCAGTGGTAGCCGGATGGCAGCTCCACCTCGTTCATCGCGTCTGTCACGACCGATCGAGCCTGCATCATGGGAATGTCGTTCAACCCGAAGTTGACGTTGACCGACGTTTGTCGGTTCTCTCGTTTGATGCTGCGCGATGCCGAGACGATCTCGAAATCGGCGAGGGCCTCCAACGCTATCGTTTCACCCCCCGGCACGTAAATCGGCAGATTCTTCAGTGAAGCCAGGCTCTCACGGTCGGCCTCGGCGAGCTCGAGCCAGATCTCGGCTTCCCCGTCGCCCGTATAGAAGCCACGCCGCATCTGAATGCCGCGCATCGCCACCGAGACCGATCGCGCCACGGCTTGAGCGCTCACTCCTGCTGTGTGCGCCTTCTGCTGATCCACCACGACGCGCAGCTCCTGCTGCGTGCTCTCCGCATCTGACTCCACATCCTTGAGCTCCGGGATGGTCTCCAGGCGCGCGACGATGTCCTCGGAGATGTGTCTAAGCTGGTCGGTGGCCTCACCGGTGATGCGGATACTGGCGCTCTGGCCGCCGCCACCCGCGCCGCGGCTGAAGTTGTCGAAGGTAATGCGCGCGATGGCGAACTCCGGCAGGCCCTTACTGATGAGGCTCTTGATCTCCACGCTCGAGAGCTCGGCCTCGTCGTCGGGCTTCAGGTTGATGGTGGTGTTGCCGCGGCCGCCGTCAAAGTGGCTGAACACGTTTTCGATCTCGAAGCGTTCGCGATTGGCGAGGAGGTATTGCTCCACTTCGTCCACCATGGCGTCCACGACGTCGAGCTCCTGATATCCGCGAACGCTGTAGCGCAGCTGAAGTTGGCGCTCCTCGGCTTCGGGATTCATGTCCACCTTCACATGGGTAACCGGATACCAGACGCTTGCAAGCGCCACAGCAACCATCGCGAGTGAAGCGAGGGGGTGGGCCAGGATCCAACGGAGCACGACCAGATAATGCGTTCGCAGACTCTCGATGAGCTTTCCGTGCGCGCTGCTTTGCTCCAGATTCATACGTGCGGCGAGGGTCGGCAGCAACGTGCGCGCCACCACCAGCGACGCGAGCAGCGATACGGTCACGGGAATGGCAATGTTCTGCTGAATGACCGCCACCATGCGAATCTCGGAGAATACGATGGGCAGAAATACGATCACCGTGGTGAAGGTGCCCGCGGTAATGGCCAGCGCAACGTCACGCACACCCTTTGCGGTGGCGTCGAATGCACGACCCGGATGTCGGGTGCGATTGAGGTCAATGCTCTCGGTGACGACGACGCTGTTGTCCACGAGCAAACCAATGGCGAGCATCAGCCCCGTGATCGAGATGATGTTGAGGCTCATGCCGGCGAAATACATCACCACCAGCGTAAAGCAGAGTGACAGCGGAACTGCGGCCGCGATGAGCAGTGCGCTCGTCATGCGTCGCAGAAATGCAAACAGCACGATGAGAGAAAGCACGCCGCCGATGATGCCGTTGTTGCGCACATCGGCAATCGATTGCCCCACCATCTCTGCCAGATTGTTCAAAGGCAGAAACGTCGTGCCCTGGAAGATAGGATCTTCCTTGGCCTCATTGAGCACGCGCTCGATACCCTCATAGACGGAGACGAGATTGGCTTCCGCCTCTTTGTGCACCGACAGGCCGATGGCGCGCCGACCATTCACGCGACGGCGATCGCGATTCTCGCGCGTGGCCCAGCTCACGTCCGCCACATCCCCCAGGTGTAGTCCGGGCGCGTCTAGGGGAAGATCGCGGATGCTTTGAAGACTCTCGTAGGCGCCGATGGGATGCACGCGCATGCGCATGCCGTCAGCGGTGATGGTGCCGGCGGACACGATGAAGTTCTGACGGGTGAGCCGCTCGCGAATGGTATTGATGTCGAGATTGTGCGCCCCAAGGCGATCGTTTCGCAGTGAGATCTGGACATAACGTTTATCGATGCCGAACAGATTCACGGAGTTGACGCCGGGCACACGCTCCAGCGAGCGCACCAGCCTTGCTTCAAGGAGGTCGTAGGCCTGATTGAGATCCATGTCGGTGGAAATCACCAGATTCAGCATGGGGATCTGGTCAGGGCCCACCTGGCGCAGCAGCACTCGCGTCACGTCGTCCGGCAGCAGATGGCGGACGTTCTCGATCAGCTCCTTCGCCTCGACCCCCTTGTGCGCGACGTCGCGTTTGAAGTCGAGGATGAGCTGCACGAAGGCTTGCCCATCGCGCGACGTGGTATGCATCTCCTGGATGCCACTCATGGTGGCAAGGGCCTCTTCCACCGGACGCGTGATGTTCTTCTCCACCTCCTCCGGGGTGGCGTTGGGGTAGGGAATGGAGAGGCTGACGAACGGTACCTCCACTTGCGGGAATAGCTCGAGGGGCAACATCTGGCTCGCAAAGACGCCGAGCAGGGTGATGCCGACGAACGTCATGCACACGGTGATGGGTCGGCGAATGGCAACATCGGCAATTGTCATCTTGCGTCTATTTCCTGCCCCGGAGTCGCCTGCCCCGGAGTCGCGTGTCGGTCGTCCTCTGGGCGCAATGCCTTGTGATCGACCAGGTTGTAGACCACCGGAATCAATACCAGCGTGAGCAACGTGGATACCGAAAGCCCCCCGATTACGGTAATCGCCATCGGTGCCCTGATCTCGCCGCCTCCGCCGATGCCGATGGCCATGGGTAGAAGCCCGAGGATCGTGGTCAGGGTGGTCATGACGATGGGACGAAATCGCTGTTCTGCCGCCTGAATGATGGCGTCCAGCTTGGCCGCGCCCTGCGCGCGAATCTGGTTGATGCGGTCGAGCAGAACGATGGCGTTGTTGACGACGATGCCCGCCAGCAGAATCAGGCCGATGAACACCACGACGGATAGCGTGGTGGCGGTGACAAAAAGCGCGAGCACCGCCCCTATGAAAGCCAGTGGCACGCTGAAGATGATGATGAGCGGGTGCAGAAACGACTCGAACAGCGATGCCAGGACCAGGTACACCATGAACACCGCAAGGGCGAGGGCGAATTGCAGCGAGGTGAACGACGCCTCCATCTCCTCGTTCTGGCCGGTCACCCGGGTGCTGAGGTTGCCGGGATGGGGCATCTCGTCCAGCATCGCCCGCACTTCCTGCGCCGCCTCTCGCAGGTCGCCGCTGCCTACATTGGCACTCAAGCGCGCGACGCGCTGCTGACCAATGCGGTGAATCTCTGCGGGACCAAGGTCGATGGCGATGTCGGCGACGGACAAGAGCGTGACCGGGCGATCGCTCTCGGGATTCACGATGAGATCTGCGATATCGGCAACCGAATCCCGGTCGGACTCCGCGACCCGCACGCGCACGTCGATCTTCTTGTCGCGCCACGAGTAGTCCGTGGCCACTTCACCGCGAACTTTCCGTACCACCGTATTGGCAATGTCGGCAGTCACCAGCCCGAGGCGCGCGGCACGATCGGCGTCGAAGAAAATCTGGATCTCGGGATAGCCAGAAGCCATCGTGGATTTCACATCGCTGAAAGTGGGGGACGCTTCCATTCGCGCGAGCAGCGCATCCGAAAACGCCTTCAGCTCGAGCTGGTCGAAGCTCTCAATCTCCACCTCCAGCGGCGTGGTGAGTGTGAAGAGCCTTGGGCGCGAGAACTTGATGTCGGCGTCCGCCACGTCGGCGAAGTAACTTCGAAGCCGCTCGAGCGCGGCGAGCTCTCCGTGAGGGCCGGCGTCGGGTCTGATGACCACGTTGAGCTCGCCGATGTTTTCACCACCTACGACCGCACTTGCGTCCATCTTGCCGCCGGTGCCGGCAACGGAATAGGTGCGCACCACCTCGTCGAGGGAAAGCGCCTCGAGTTGAGCTGCGCTCAGCACGCGATCGGTGTCCTCAAGCGCGGTGCCGGGTGAGAAGGTCAGATCGCCGCGGAACTCCCCTTGCGCGAGGGAAGGGATCAGCTCCATTCCCAGACGCGGCACCTGCCACGCGGCGATTGCGAATGCAACGACCGCGACACTCGCGGTTGCACTCGGGTGCTTGAGCGACCCACGAAGCAGAACGCCATATCCCACGAAGAGAGCGTCATAGGCGCGCTCGAAGATCGTCAGGATCGGCGCGAGGACGCGCAGCCCGCGTGCGATGTGATGTGCCGCCGTCAGCGCCAACGTCAATGCGACTCGGGGGATCAGCTCGAACACCAGTCGCACTGGAAACAGCAAGACGCGCTGCCATTGGGGGCGGCCCGTCTCGCTGCGCTCGCCAGACGGGGCCGTGAAAATCGTGCGCAGGCCGCGCCGTGACGACAGCATGGGAATCAGGGTGAAGGCCACCAACAGCGAGGCGAGCAAAGCGAACGTGACGGTCAAGGCTTGATCGCGAAACAGCTGCCCCGCGATTCCCTCGACGAACACCAGTGGCAGAAACACCGCAATGGTGGTCAGCGTGGAAGCGGTGATCGCAGCGCCCACCTCCGAGGTTCCTTTGCGCGCGGCCTCGTCGGGTTCGAGTCCTTGCTCACGGTGGCTCGCGATGTTCTCCAGCACGACGATGGAGTTGTCCACCAGAAGACCTATCGCGAGCGCAATTCCGCCGAGCGACATGACGTTCAGAGTGATGCCATTCATGTGCATGAGCGCGAACGTGGCCATCACCGAGATGGGGATCGATAGCGATATGATGAGGGTGGCCCAGAGATTTCGGAGAAAGAAATACAGCACCAGGATTGCGAGAATGCCGCCCTGGATGGCGGCCAGCTGCACTTCCCGAATGGCCTCGACGATGAAACGCGACTGATCATAAATCGTAGTGACGCTGTATCTCTCGGGCAGCTGATCGGTGATCTCGGAGAGCTTCTTGCGCACCGCCCGCGCCACTGCGACGGTGTTGGCATCGCCCTCTTTGTAAACCGCGATCTCGACGGATTCGCGTCCGTCGATACGCGTGATGGATTCGCGTTCCTTGTGGCCAAGTTCGACTTCTGCCAGATCTGCGAGTCGCACGATGCGCCCGCCCTCCTGCCGAATGATGGTCTCGCGGATCTCGTCGACGCTGGCGTACTCGTTCACGGTGCGCACGAGATAATCCTGAGTGCCGTCCGCGAGACGTCCGCCGGCGAGATTGACGTTGGTGGTCTTCAAGCGGTTGGCGATGAACTGAACGGTGAGGCCGTATTGGGCGAGCCGGTTCTCGTCCACGAGCACGTGAATCTCGTCTTCGAATCCGCCGCTGACACGCACCGCGGCCACCCCCGCAACCGGATCCAGCTGGCGCTTGATGAATTCCTCCGAGAATCGTCGGATCTCCTGCAGCCCGGCACGCTCGGCCTCTTCGTCCAGAGGCCCGCCCGCTTGCGCCGCCCTGGCATCCACAAGACTCAGTCCGAGACGAACGATGGGGTCCAGATTGGGATTGAGCCGCAGAATTCTCGGCCGACGGACATCGAGTGGCAGTTGCACCAAGTCGAGCTTCTCCCGCACTTCCATGGCTGCCAGATCCATGTCCATGCCCCAGTAGAACTCCAATACCACGTCGGATTGGCCCGCTGCGCTCACAGAGAGCAGCTTGCGGACATTGGTGACTACGCCAACGCGTTCCTCGATGCGCCGGGTGATGAGCTCCTCCACCTCTGCGGGTGCTGCGCCTTCATACTCGGTGCGAATGGTCAGAGTTGGATAGGCGAGCTCGGGCAGCAGGTTGACGCCCAGCCGATCCAGAGAGATGAAGCCGAACATCAGCACCGCGGCTGTGGCCATGAAGACCGTTACCGGGCGTCGGGTAGCCAGCTCGACCAGATTCATCCCGATGCGTCGTTCTGCGCACCGATTACCCGCACGCGGGCTTCATCCTTCAAGCTGTTCTGGCCGGTGGTGACGACGCGATCGCCGTACGCGAGGCCGTCGAGAATTTCCACCGAGTCTTCGCTGCTGTAACCGATTACGACCCGCTGGCGATGAGCAACGCCGTCGCGTACGACGAACACCGCGGTTTGATTGTTCCGAGTCACCACCGCGTCTTTGCGGACCAGAAGTGCTTCTTCATGGCTGTCGTAGCGGATCTCGATGCGGGCAAACATGCCGGGTTTAAGGGCGCGATCATGGTTGGCGACTTCCACAGTGACGCGGAAGGTGCCGGACCCGGAGTCGACCACCGGACTGATGCGTTTAACGCGGCCGATGAAACGCTGCTGCGGTAAAGCATCGATGCGTATCCCGGCATCCTGTCCTGTATCCAGATGGGCGAGCTGGCGCTCCGGCACGTTCAACACCGCTTCCAGTGTGCGAAAACGCTTGATGTCGAACGCCGCATCGCCGGAATTCAGCGTATTGCCCGCTTTGACGTGACGTGCCGTAATGGTGCCGGCAAACGGGGCGCGGATCGTGGCTTCCCGTAGCTGCAGGTCGCGCAGCTCGAAATCCGCCTTCGCGGTGTCGTACGCAGATTTCCCTTGCTCGTACGCATCCGAGCTGACCATGTTGGATTCGAACAGCCGTTGGGTGCGATCAAACGAGCGCTTCAGATTCTCGAGGTTCACGCGACTGCGCTGCAGCTCCAACGTCAGGCGCTCGGTGTCTATCGTGGCGAGGATCTGGTGCTTCTCCACCTGGTCCCCCTCCTCGGCTTGAATCTCCATCACGATGCCTCGGCTCTTCGCCACGATGGTGGCTTCCTCTTCGGCGGAGAGTGTGGCGGTGGTGCTGTAGATGGCGTCCACCCGGCCGATTCGGACCCGGGCCACTTCCACTGGAATGGCGCGCCCGAGCTGAT
>JAPULC010000482.1 GCA_027295305.1 Gammaproteobacteria bacterium | reverse complement strand
GCGATCGATATGCGACGGTGCGTGCGAGATCGTAGGACTCCTCGCCCCAGTCGCGCGGCGTATCACTGATCCATGCTTTGCGGTTCACCTCTGAGATGTGAGAGCGAATCCGCGTGGCCAGCGTGTGCGCGTCAATACGCTCCGCTCTCGAGATGAGTCCGCTGTCCCAGACACGGTGCAGGTTCGAAGACTTGCCGAAAAACGTCACGGCGATCGTATTCCCGCCGCGGTCGCGCCGGTGGCTTACGTGCAGGGGTTGATGAACGTCACCGACGAAGTGTCCGAGGAATTTCAATGCTTCACGACGTCGGGCGAACGGCTCCGCATCGTCAGTGAGTATGGCTTGGTTGATGTCAATGGCGCGCAGCACGCAGCCGCGCCCCGTGACAGGACAATCTCGTGCCAGGTCGATGTCGTCGCTCGCGACATCCACGTTGAGATAGTGATGCGGAGCGCTCCAGGCGTACGAGTCGTTGCGAAGGACCCGATCGGCCCAATAGCAGGCGCGAGGGAAGGTTCGATAGCGGTCCCCCTGCAGGAGCTTCGTGATCTCGCCGCGCACCGATTGCGAGCTCTCCCGCCAGGCAATTTCGCAGATGATCTCGTGACCCATGGGTCCCCACGCGAGCGCCGCTGACGGCAACATCAACCATGTGATCAGCAGTGTGCGAACCGGGTGCATTCGCTACGACAGCGGCAGATCGATCCTGCGTCCTTCACTCAGACTCAATTGCACCGCTTCTGTGAACTCCATGTATTTCACGCCATCTTCGAAATTCGTGTGCGTGACCGGCGCGTCCTCGCGAATAGCGTCGACGAATTCCTGCTCTACACGCCAGCTCCCTTGCTTCTCGGGCGCGACCTCCAGCTCGCGAAACGCCTTGTCGCCGTCGAGGGCAACAAAGCCCCGACCTGCTTCGAGCTTGAAGCTCCCCTTCGTGCCGTAGAACTCGAAGGTCGCGTTGCGCCCGAGACGCGCGACGCTCGAGAAGTGATAGACCCCCACGGCGCCGTTCTCGTGCTCGGTGAGAATGCCGAGACTGTCGGGAACGTCGGCCTTGTTCGAGCCCCCGGGATCGGGATGCGTGCGTTCGCCGATGAAGACCTTGCCCTGTGCCATCACGGATTTTTCGTGTCCTGCATAACGCCGGACGGTTTCGTTGAAGATTCCCATGGTCATGATGTTGTTGCCCGAGAGAGCGCGCTGTTGTCGCCAGTGAATCGGTGTCTCGGGGTCCCAGCCGCCGCTGAGCGCGGCGACCTGAATCTCGAGGAGCTCGCCGAACTCGCCTGCGGCGAGCATCTCGAGCAGCGTTTGTTCCTCGCGCAGATAAAACGGCGCCGGCACCACCATGGCGACCTTGTCACTGTTGCGGGAGGCCTCCAGCATCTGACGTGCCTCGGCGAGATTCATCGCCATGCGCGCTTCGGTCAGGATGTGCTTGCCGGCTTCCAGGCATGCGAGGGTGATTGGACAATGCAGGTACGGCCAGGTGCCCACGCAGACTGCGTCGACCTCGTCGCTTTCGACGAGCTCCTGCCAGGTATCGAAGATCTTGCCAATGCCGAACGGGTCGGCGGCTGCCTGACTCGACTCGCGCGAGCGGTTGCAGACCGCGACGACCTCCACGCCGTCGATCTCCTGAAATCCTGGAATGTGCCGAAGCCTGGTGTTTGCGCCAGCGCCCACGATGCCGATGCGTAATGCCATTACGTGCCCTCGAGGATGATCCAAGGAGAGAAAGTATTTTCCACGTGCCGGGCTGTCAATGGACGCCTGCCTCCACGAGCATCCGATAGAGGTTCATCAGGATCGATAACGTGGGTCCACCGATGTGGTGCTCCTCGAATTGGACGGAGAAGTTGGCGCGGTAGGGTTCGCTCGATCGTTGCCGCAACCGATAGGACTCCGGCCGCATGAAGTGCCCGAGGGGGACCTCGATGATCTCGTCGACCTCCCCCTCACGCGGCGCCAGCTGGGCGTGCGCAGAGATCACACCGACGACGGGAACGATGTGATATCCGTGATGCGTGAAGTAGTCCCCCAGGCGCCCGATGACCCGAACTTCGCTCGGCTGCAGAGCGATCTCCTCGTGGCTCTCGCGCAATGCCGCCTCGATGGCTGTCTCGCCAGGGTCCAACCGGCCTCCGGGAAACGAGATGTGGCCGCCGAAACGGATCTGCACGTGACGACGTGTGAGCACCACACGCGGCGGTCCATCGTGCTCGATGAGTGCGATCAGAACCGCCGCGGGCATTGCACTTTCACGCTCGGCATCGGGTACCTGCGGCTCGTGATGTGGGTTGGGCAGGGGCTCGAGGGCTTCTGCTTTCTGCTGCCTCTCGAGGAGCCTCTCGATGTCACGTAACGACGGCTCGATGCGCGGTAGAAGGAAGTCCGATGGGACTTCCCGGAAGGGCCGGATCATTCGGCTACGACTGACGCTCGACGCTTCATGATCACGATCGTATCAGCTCAATCCTTCGACGGGCAGGGCTGCGCCATGGATCATGCGGGCGTCGTGGGATGCAAGAAATCCCACGGCCTTCGCGATCTCGCTTGCAGGCACCCATTTGGAGAAATCGGCCTTCGGCATATCCGCGCGATTCCTCGGTGTATCGATGATGCTGGGCAGGATGCAGTTGACGTTGATGTGCTTGCTCTTGAGCTCTTCAGCCATGCTCTCCGTCAGGCGCATGACCACACTCTTGGAAGCCGAGTAGGCACCCATGTTGGCTGCGCCCCGAAGCGCGGCACGCGCGCCGATGTTCACGATCCTGCCCCGGTTCTGCGTCAACATCTGGGGGACCACGGCACTCGAGAAATTCAAGATCGAGCGGGTGTTCAGATCGAAGAGAAAATCCCATGTCTCGTCACTCGTGGCGTGCACCGGCTCTCCCATGAGGAATCCCCCCGCGATGTTTGCGAGCACATCGATACGTCCGAAATGATCGACGGTCCGGCCAGCGGCCTCCACACAGGCTTGGCGCTCACGCAGATCGCAAGCCAGGTACAGATGGCCCTCGTCGTCGGCGCGCCCAGGAAAGCCCTGGTCCAGAGCGGCGGCGTCGAGATCGATGGCACATACCCGTGCGCCGTGCGCCTCGAAATAGTCGACGACTGCGCGTCCTAGAACCCCCGCTGCGCCTGTGACCGCCACCACTTGATCGCTGAAATCTTGCATTGCCCTGCCTTCGCACCACCGGAGGTCTTCATTGTCATGGGCCCAATGCGATTGGCAAGGCTCGCGTGCGTCTGGCAGACTCGGCAAAGTAACAATGAAGTGGGGGAAGACGCCATGAAAGCCGCTGTGTTTCGTGAAGCCAATACGCTGATGGACATCGAGGACGTCCAGCATGACAAGCCCGGCCCGCGGGAGGTGCTGGTGAAAACGTCCGCTGCGGGGGTCTGTCACAGCGATCTGCATTTCTACAACGGTACATATCCGGGTCGAGGACCGATGATCCTCGGTCACGAATCTGCAGGGATCGTCGAGGAAGTGGGCTCCGAAGTGAGCTACGTGAAGCCCGGCGACCATGTCATCACCTGCCTGTCCACGTTCTGCGGTCATTGCGAGTATTGCCTCACCGGGCACATGTCGCTTTGCAACGAGCCGGAAACTCGCCGCGGGACGGATGAGAAGCCGCGTCTGAGTCAGAATGGCGAGGCCATGGGCCAATTCGCGAATCTATCTTCGTTTGCCGAAGCCATGCTCATTCACGAGCACTCTCTGGTGAAGATCCGCGACGACATGCCGCTGGATTGTGCCGCGCTCATCGGCTGCGG
Source organism: Gammaproteobacteria bacterium (assembly GCA_027295305.1). Lineage (GTDB taxonomy): Bacteria > Pseudomonadota > Gammaproteobacteria > Pseudomonadales > Azotimanducaceae > JAPULC01. The sequence goes on along the minus strand of JAPULC010000482.1, from coordinate 1,294 downwards.
TGTGACCACAGGGGTCGGTGCGGTGATTCATACCGCCGCCGTGGAACCGGGAACCACCGTCGCGGTGATTGGATGCGGTGGTGTGGGACTGTCCTGCGTGAACGGCGCAGCCATTGCCGGTGCGGGGCGCATCATCGCCATCGACCTGGTGCCCGCGAAGCTGGAGCTCGCGCGCAAGTTCGGCGCCACCGATACGATCAATGCCGGCGATGTCGATCCGGTCGAGGCGGTACGCGAGCTCACAGGTGGCGGCGTGCACTACTCGTTCGAGGCCATCGGTCTCAAGGTCGCCGCCGAGCAGTGCTGGAAGATGCTCAAGCCCGGGGGCACGGCCACGGTGATCGGAATGATTCCCCCCGGCCAGATGGTGGAGATTCACGGTCCGGAGTTTCTGCGCGAGAAGAAGATCCAAGGCTCGAGCATGGGATCGAACCGTTTTCGCGTGGACATGCCACGCTTCGTGGACTTCTATCTCGCCGGCAAGCTGCATCTCGACGATCTGGTGTCACGCCGCATCAAGCTCGAAGATATCAACGATGCACTGAATCAGCTCGAGTCGGGGGAAGAGGCGAGAAGCGTCATCCTCTTTGATTGACGGCTTTAGTGTGGGGTGCCCTCCGGCGCGGGCGGAGTTTCGCGCGCTTGGCCGATGGGTGCCCCCGTGTGGGCGGCTTTAGGGGGAACGTCGAAACCTCAGTCGGTATTCTGAAGCCGCTCTCACAGAGTTTTCCGAGCTTCCCGGTGTGGACCAGTCAGAGTCTAAAGCGATCCTGGAAGTCAGCCCCTTAATACTTCCGTTATAGACTAATACTGTATATAATTACAGGGTTCTGCCAGGCAAGGAATGCCGATGAATCTTCCCGTCCCTTCTTCCGATCCGCTGCTTCCCATCGATGAGCTCGGCAACGCCATCACCGGACTTTGCGCCAGGATGAACGCCGAGAACTACGAGCTCCTCACCCTCATCCGTCAGTTCGACGAGCGCCTCGGCTGGTTGCCGTGGGGCTTCCCCACCTGCGCCGCGTGGCTGCACTGGAAATGTGACTTCAGCCCTCAGGCGGCGAGGGAGAAGGTGCGCATTGCCCATGCGCTGAAAGAGCTTCCGGAGATCTCGGAAGCGTTCGCCAAGGGCGTGCTCTCATACTCCAAGGTGCGGGCACTGACCCGGGTGGCCGATGCCTTGAATGAAGCCGAGCTGCTGGCGTTTGCCATGACCACCACCGCTGCCCGGCTGGAGGAGCGCTGCCGTCAGATGCGCAATACCCAAAGCGTCTCGACTCGAGACGCGAACCGG
>JAPULC010000481.1 GCA_027295305.1 Gammaproteobacteria bacterium | reverse complement strand
TGGGTCCGTTCGAGCGGGTGACCTCAGAGCAGGCAGAGTTTCTGCGCACGCCAAGTACCCACTCGGGTCGCACGATCATCGACATAATGCGTGGATACAAAACACCCGAGAAGGAGCCGCAGTGAAGTGCCGCTGCTAGTTTCTTGTCCATAAATTCGACGTCCGGGCGAATTTCTTCCCACGCTGCGCGGCACTCTCTTGAGCCCCATCATTGCCTCGCGGAGCTGTTCGCGTCCCCCCTCACCCTGGCCTTGGTGCTCCAGAAATAGCTCACGCCGCTTAGCCATCTGGTCCTGCAGGATTCCGTGCACGCTCTGTTCCTGAACGTGGTCGAGACCGAACTCTTCGATGAGACGGTTCATCCCATACTGGAGTCCCCCACGACCTGGCTGGCTGAATGCCAGCATGGGTATGCCGGCCAGTAGGGCTAGGAGCACGTAACGCTTGGCGAGCCACCAAAGCGGTTCATGTGATGACATCCTTTTTGTGACGTAGTGCGCATTTTACGCGGGTGTGACGCATATCCCTCGGGAGCACATCGCTTTCACTATGCTCGGTGATTCGAGTAACGGATGACGCTGGGCAGCTCCATGACCCCTCGAATTCTGCTCTTCAGCCTCGCGTTCGTCGCCGCGTCTGGCGGGGCCAAGGTGACCGAGGACGGCACCTGTCAGCTTCTCCATCAGCATGCTTTGGACGGAATCTCCGGCTTCGACTTCGAGAGTTCGCGGGCGGCCGCAAGCACGGTGGATGGCGAGGAGTTGCAGGTTCGCAGCATCCGCATAGTGCGTTTGCCGATCTTCGATCTCTCTAAGCCGGACGAGAACGGTCGGTTGTATCGCATCGCGAACCGCATTCACCATCCCACGCGTGAGCGCGCATTGCGCGACGCCCTCGTGTTTCGCGAGGGCGACACCGTTACCCTCGAGATGCTTGAAGAAAGCGAGCGCGTGCTCAGGCGCAAGCTCTACGTGCACGACGCACGCGTTCTGCCGAGCAAGCGATGCGGAAACGAGATCGATATCGATGTGGTCACGCGGGACGTATGGACCATCAACCCGCGCCTGACGCTGTCGCGCCGGGGAGGTGAGAACCGCTTCGGCATCGGCTTTGGTGACAGCAACTTCATGGGCATGGGCAAAGCGGTGGCAGTGTCCTATCACCGCACCGTAGACCGCGAGGGCTATACCGTCTCGTACCGCGATCCGAACGTGTTCGGTTCACGGGTGCGCCTCGGTACGAGTTTCACCAACAACAGCGACGGCGATCGTCAGCGCGCGAATCTGCGCCGTCCGTTCTATTCGATGGACGCGCGCTACGCATGGGGATTGATGTTCGATCTGAACGATCGGGCAGAACATCTTTATTTCCGCGGTGACTCAACGGCGGGCTTCAGGGAGAAGTCGCAGTTCCTGGAGGTCTCTGGTGGTCTTTCCGGGGGGCGCAAGGATGGCAGAGTCACGCGCATCCTGTTCGGGATGACCTACGACGACCAGGATTTCACTGTTGCGCCTTCCGAGATTCCGCCGGTACCGTTCCCGGAGGATCGCTCCCTCATCTACCCCTGGTTGGGGTTCGAGATGGTCGAAGACGCGTTCGAGCATGCCTCGAGTTTCGATCGCATTGGTGCCACGGAGGATCTGTTCGTAGGCCAGCGCGTCAGTGGACGCATCGGATGGTCGTCTGAGTCGGTGAGTGGCGACGTTGACCGCTTGGTGTTCAACGGCCGCTACGCCGATGCGTTCTGGGTGGGCGAGAACGGGTTCTTTAATTACGGGGCCACCATTGACGGCTATTGGAATCGCGAAACCGAAGAGCTCGAAAACGCCTACATGAACGTGGGCGCGAAATTCCGAATGTCGCATACGCAACGATTATCAATGTTCAGCACCGCCAGGTTCACCTACACACGTGGGCTCACTGCGGATCGGCAGCTGCTCATCGGAGGTGATACGGGACTGCGGGGCTATCCGCTGCGCTTCCAGGCAGGGGATCGCTCGTGGCTGTTCTCCGTCGAGGAGCGCTATTTCTCAGATCTACACCTGTTCAATATCTTCAGGGTCGGGGCGGCTGCCTTCGTCGACGTGGGCCGCGCCTGGTTCCCGGGGGATTCGAGCAAGGGAGAGTACGGCGTGCTGGCCGACGTGGGTTTTGGTCTTCGGCTCGAATCCACTCGCACGCAGTCGGGTCGTATCCATCACCTGGATTTCGCGTTCCCGCTTCAGAACGGCGATCACGTCGATAGTTTCCAGGTAGTGTTGACGGTGAAGGAGACCCTTTGATCGAGAGCCTTGTAGGAGCGGCTTCCAGCCGCGATTCTTCTAGATGTACCAATCGCGGCTGGAAGCCGCTCCTACGCAGAGCAGAATCGAGGTTTAAGCAACCTCAGCGCTGGCGGGCCGTATTCTCTTCCTGCGCAGTGGCGCAGCGAATGCAGAGCGTGGTGTAAGGCAGCGCCTTCAGGCGCTCCTCGCCCACGTCTTTTCCGCAGTTCTCACAAGACTCGTACTCTTCTTCGTCGATGCGTATCAGCGCCCGCTCGATCTGGCGAAGCTCGAGCTTCACCTCGTCGTCGAGTGCCTCGAGCAGTTCGCGATTCTCGAGCTCGATGGCCTGTTCCGCGAAATCCGCCGACAGCGGCTCATCACGATGATGAATGTTCTCGTGAATTCTCTGTCCTCGTTCCATCAGCTCGGCGCGCCGGTCGATGAGTCCTGTCTTACTGCTTTGCAGATTCATTACCACACAGCCATTGGTCAACTTAGCGACTTGGTAACATAAACCGCCAGCCATTGGAAATGGAGGCAGATGGGAGAGGAAGTCATTTCCCGCCGTGGAGCTTCGGTCCCTTCGACTTCGCTCAGGGCGGGCCTTCGACTTCGCTCAGGGCGGGCCTTCGACTTCGCTCAGGGCGGGCCTTCGACTTGCGCTGTCCCTCGCTCGGGGCAGGCCCTCGGCTTGTCTTGCTATCTCGCTGAGATTAGGCCGTCACGGCCTGGAAGAATTCGCGATAGCGCTCGATATGACGAGCGCGACTGTACTCACGAGTGTAGGTGCTTTGGCCATTCTCCACCAGCCTTTCGCGCAGGTCCTGGTCATCCAGGGCGAGCCCGATGGCGTGCCGCAGGGCCTCCGGATCGTCGGTTGGACACAGGAGTCCGTTGAGCCCATGTTCGATCAGCTCTCGCGGACCTTGCGCTGCACACGCCACCAGGGCACAGCGATGCGCCCAGGCTTCCAGCACGATGCTACCGAGCGGCTCGTGGCGAGATGAGCAGACGAAGAGGTTGGCGGCCGCCAGATGCGGCATGATGCGAGGCTGCCAACCGAGCAGACGGACTCGCGCCCCAAGCGCGAGCCGCTCGATCTGGCGTTCCAGCGCGGTGCGCTCGGGACCCTCGCCCGCTATCCATAGCCACACGTCGGGTAATCCGGAAATTGCGTCCAAGAGCACGTCGAAGCCCTTGTTGCGGTGCAGACGCCCTGCGGCCAGAAGGAGAGGCACATCGCCGGGGGTGTCGTGCGCTGCTCGCGGGATGGGCGGCGCACGGGTTTCGTCCGCGAAATTGGGTATGTGCCAGATTCGATCCCCCGGGATAGCGTTCTGTGCGAGATAGCGGCAGATACCCTCACTGATGCCGATGAAGTATTCGATCCGTCGATAGTACTTGAGGTTGTAATAGCCGCCGAGGCGAGCGGCGAGCTTCCAGGGTCCGGCTGGACACTTGTGAGCGGCGCGGGTCATCCAGGTCAGCACCACGTCAGGCCCGAAATCCTGCAACGTCCTTCGCAAGCGTATCTGCGTGCCGAAGTCGATGGGGCCCCCGAAGCGCATCGTGATCGGCGAGAGTCCGGCGTGCGCCAACGTGGCCTCGCGTTCTGCGTGTGTGCGCAGAATCGGCAGCTGCACGATGTCCGTGTCTTCGTGGAGTGCAAGGATCAGGCGCACGTAATGATTCTCCGCCCCGCCCTGCGATGCACCTGCCATGACTTGAGCCAGCTTGAGCATAAGTGTCCTGTCCCGCTGATCACTCGACATCCCGGTAGTGGCGCTGTGCCCGTGATGCCGTGTGTTAATCTCGCCGCGCCATTTTGCAGGAGTCAGGAGACGCGGCACCAGATGCATGATCTATCGGTGCTCCAGGTGTTGCCGACTTTGGAATCCGGCGGGGTCGAGCGCGGTACGCTCGAGATCGGTCGGGCCCTGGTGCAGGCCGGTCATCGTTCCACCGTCATCTCGAACGGCGGTCGCCTGCAGGCACAGCTCGAAGCCGAGGGAAGCCGACACATCACGCTGCCGGTGCATCGCAAATCCCTCGTGAGTCTTCGCCTTGTCGGGCGTCTGCGATCGATTCTGGCATCGCAACGTTTCGACGTGGTGCATCCGCGCTCGCGCATGCCCGCGTGGCTCGTATACCTCGCCTGGCGCAAGCTCTCCCGTGAGGCGCGAGCACATCTGGTGACCACCGTGCACGGTCTCTACACGGTCAACGCATACAGTGCGGTGATGACGAAGGGCGAACGGGTGATCGCAGTCTCCGAGACTGTGCGTGACTACGTCGTCGAGCACTATCCGGGTGCGAGCGAGCGCCTACGGGTGATATATCGGGGTGTGGACACAGCGGAGTTTCCGCCGGGATACACACCGTCGCAGGCGTGGCTGGAGGCTTGGTTCAGGGAATTTCCGGGCCTCGAAGGGAAGGAGCTTCTGGTATTTCCGGCGCGACTCACACGATGGAAAGGCCATCGCGCCTATCTCGAGATGTTGGCAAGGATCTCGAATCCGGATGTTCATGGCGTGGTCGTTGGTGACGTAGCCATGAACAAGCGGGCTTACCAGAGAGAGCTGCATGCGCTTGCGGGGGCTCTGGGGATCGAAGGCCGCGTGACCTTCACGGGTTATCGGTCTGACGTGCGCGAAGTCATGAGCATCGCGAGCATCGTTTTTAATCTGAGCGAGCACGCGGAGCCCTTTGGCCGCACGATGGTGGAGGCCATGACCATGGGCGTGCCGGTGGTTGCATGGGACTACGGTGGCGCGAAGGAGTCGTTGGGGTTGCTGTTTCCCAGGGGCCTGGTCACCCCACACGACATGGACGCGCTGGTGGTGACGGTGGAAGACGTGCTCTCGAGGCGACTGAAGCCGCTTCGAAACGAGCGCTTTCTCACGGAGACAATGACGCGTGAGACCATTGCGCTCTATCGAGAGCTGCTGAAGCCGGCGGATGCCGGGTAAGCCGTGCGCGTCCTCCATATCGGTTATCAGCAGCTTCGCCGTTACGGCCACACACGTGTCAGTTGGACACAGAAGCTTCATTACGGACTGGTCAAGAACGATCACTTCGTTCATTCATTCAGTGATCGTGATGTTGCCGCTTTCGAGGCGCCTCTGCGTCTGCGCGACCTCGGGCGAAAACGTGCGAACCGGCGGCTGCTCGAAACTGCGGAAGCTGTCGAGCCCGATCTCGTGATCGTCGGCCACGCAGACATCATCACCAACGAGACGCTCGAGGGGATTCGCGATCGCGTTAGAGGAGTGGTGATCGCACACTGCAACAACGATCCCTTGTTCGTTCCAGAGAACGTGGATCGCATCGCGCATCGAGCGGCAGCCGTCGACGCGGTGTTCGTCTCGACCGGGGTACGAGAGCTGGAACGCTTCGCAGGAATCGGTGCACGGCTCTATCACATGCCGAATTCAGTGGATGCGTCCATCGAGCGCTTCGATGCTTCGGGGTGCTCCGAGCTTCCCATCGACCTCATCTTTTGCAGCAACAGCGAGAAGTACGCAGAGCGCCTGGCGATCGTGAGCCATTTGCGCGGTCACCTGTCCGGTGAACTCAAATTCGACATCTTTGGCTGCTTCGGTCGGCCACCCATCTGGGGCCTCGACTACGATCGGGCGTTGGCGCGCTCCAGCATGGGCCTCAATCTCAATCGTCAGGAAGGCCTCTACTGGTATTCGTCGGCGCGGATGGCTCAGCTCGGCGGTAATGGAGTGCTCACGTTCGTGCACTCATCCGGGGGTTTCCAAGATCTGTTCCCGTCCGAGACGCTCGTGTATTTTGATTCCAACGAGCACTTGTTGGCTCAGATTCGCGCATTTAGCGCAGATGATGCCAAACGTCGTACCTGGGCGTCGAATACTCGGCGCTTCTTTCACGCGGAGCTGAATTCCACCCATCATGCTCAGTACATCGTAGAGGCGGCCATGGAGCGGCCTCATTCTCACGCATACGCGTGGCATCGGAGATGAGTCACGTGTTGCTGGCCGAGCAACGGCCCTTCGCCCAGGGCGGTCACCGACTTTGCTACGTGGATCCACGCGATGCATCTCGCTGCATCAAGGTGTTGCGGCAGGATCGGTCACTCGCGAAACGCCGTCGGCGCAAGGGGGGGCTGAAGCGGCTGCGCTCGCTTGATTCGTTCGACGACAATCTCGAGGAGAGCCGGGTGCTGGAATCGTTCGCCCAATGCTTCCCGCCCGAGGTGCTCACGCATGTGCCGAAGCACTTTGGATGGGTGGACAGCGATAGAGGTCGAGGGCTCGTGGTGGGGCTGCTGAGAGATGAAGATGGACGCATATCGCTTTCGCTCAAGCAACAGCTCTGGGAGCAGGGCTGTGACGAGACGTGCACGGGGGCGGTGAAGGCGCTCGCTCGCGTCTGGTCGACGTATGGCGTTCCGTCGCGAGAGCTTCTCCTGCACAACCTGGTATTACAGCGCCAGGCACCCGGTCGGGAGCGGGTGGTCGTCGTCGATGGTCTCGGCAGCTCGGACTTTCTTCCGTTCGCCCGCTGGAGCCGAGGCCTCGGTCAGCGAAAGGCTGCGCGAAAGATTCGCCGGTTGGAGGCGCGCATCGAAGAGTTGCTGGCACGGAAACAGACCGGAGGTGATCCTGGAACGCACGGGTTTCTCAGGTTTCGGTGACTGCTGGGAGGGGTGCGAAAAATCATGCTTTGTAGGAGTCACGTAGGAGCGGCTTCCAGCCGCGATTCCAGCGACCTCGCTAGATGCGCCAATCGCGGCTGGAAGCCGCTCCTACGGCAAGCTCGTCAATCCACCCGCGAGGCAAAGAAACGTTGCAGCACGATGGCGGCGCACCGGGTGTGCTCCGCCAGCGGTGAGATATCGTCGCTGCGAGCGTGAAGCCTCAGAGTCGCCTCGCTGCTTGTCACCAAGCCTTCCTGTCGCAGCCGCCTGATGCCCTCGACCAGCTTGGAGGAACCATCGAGCGCCGGGAGGGCCATGACGCCTACGTGACATCCGGCGGTCAGCGCTTCATAGAGCATCGAAACACTATCCGATGTCACCCACGTCCAGCTCGCCTTTCCGAGCTCGTTGGATAGCCAGTCAGGGCCGGCGTCGCGCCAATGAACGAATCGAATATGTGGCTCGTCGCAAAGAAGCTCGCGCATCTCGTACGGTGTGCGTCGTGAGTCGGCCACCGTCCATCGCACGTCAGGGCTTTCGCAGGCAATTACTCGAATGGTCTCGCTTACCGCCCGAGGGTCGAAGCGGAAATGCGCGCTGTCACCGCCCAGGAGGATCATGCCCGCATCGGGAGATTTCGGGGCGGCAGCGGCGGGTGTCAGCACACCGCGGGAGCGAATGACGTTTCGTGAGCTCGGTGCTCGATCGTGCTCTGGCACGATGACGAGGTCGAACAGACTCCTCGGGAGCGATGGCTTCCCCAGGACCACCGATTTGGCACGCCAACGTAGCGCCGTCAGTGCCAGCGCCAACTGAACTCGGCGCCCCGCCCCGATCACGAGATCGGGAGCCCGCACGCGGCGAGTCGATGCTTCTTTCAGCAGGCGCGCACGGACATCGGGCCACGCGAAGTGGTGCGCCGTGATGTCGGTGTGCTGCGCCAGACCCTGCAATAGTCCGAGGGTCTGTTTCTCGTGCCCGCGAATGTGATCGTGGAATCGCCAGACGCGGAGCGGCGTCATAGCGTGACCGGGCGTCCCTGGTCGGGCTTGCTGTAGTCACAGACCCCCCGAGGGAAAATCTCCTTCAGACGAGGCAGATGCGATGAGATGTCCGCCTTGCCGTACAACCCTTTGGCGAGGGCCGACTCCACCGACTGTACGGCACACTTGAACACATCACCTTCAAACGGCTCTCCCGCGACATTGCGAGGGCTCTGGAAGATCGGATAACGGGCCATGCAGGAGCCGTCGGGTCGCCCGTTCCATTTTCCGTTCCAGACACCTTCGCCCCTGTCGATGAGGCGCCCCTGCTTGTCGAGACACGCATCGACGGCAGCCGCAGGCCGGCTCTCCACCACCGTACGGGGATAGTTCCGGGGTGTGGCTGCGCGACGTCGGATGTTTTTGATCCACTCGTCCATGACATCCAGTGCCTGTGGTGTCGGGTCGTAGGGATAGTCGCTCATCCACACGATCATGTTGTCGCTGTGGCCGTTGCCGGCCTCGAGCCTCAGTCGTGACGAGAACGATGCGAACGAATGATGCATGTCGAGCTTCTTGTCGAGATAGTGACGCACATCGATGATCGGCAGATCGATGGTGCCGAGGAATACCTGCCCTGAAAGGTAAGCGGCTCGGATGGCGCCAATGTCCCCTTCATCGCGGGGCCGCACGCCGTTGGCGAGGGCAGGGCGCATGTTGTGTTGGCTCCAGATCGAGACCTTGCGCAAGCTGCGCTCGTCGCTGAAGAACCAGAAGCGCTCGGGTTCGAGATCCTTCGGATGTTTCCAGCCGCCGACGTTGGCATTCAGATGCAGGAACTCCTCGGGCGTGAGCACCCCGCTGGCGAGGGAGTGCAGGCCGTATTGCACACCCACGTTGTCGTGGGTGCGCCGCGCGTAGCCGTACTCATCGACGCCGTAGAAGTTCTTCAGATCGTGCCAATGGCTGAACCGCTCGCCTTCGGAAATCTCGCGCGAGAACCGATAAGGCTCGTGATAGAACGTGGGGTTGTTCGTGAGCGGCGTGAGCCCACGCCAGGCCATGGAGCATTCCGTGGCGCCGCGCCGTACACGCGGCATGCGCAGGCTCATCACACGGGCGAAGTTGTCGAACTTCGCGAACACGTTGCGCGCCCCGCGCTGGGCCGAAAGGCCCAATACCAAGGTCCGATTCTCGGGCTCCCGCCAGCGCGCATTGCGGCGATCGGTCTCGTCGAAGTAGTACTCGAGGAGCTCGCAATCGAGCACCCAGATCGTTTGGGTGACCATGTCGGGATAGGAATAGATCGGGATGATGCCATCGAGCAGACCCGGCAAGTTCTGTGCGATGAGGTATTGCTGGATGGCGCCGCCGGACTCGCCGAGGCCCACGGTATAGTCGGGCTCGCCATACACGCCGACGAACTGTGCTTTCACCATGGCGGCGGTGTGGGCCGCCAACCACATGTTGTAGTGATTGACGGTGTGATTGCCGCTCGAGTATGCCACCGCGTAGCCCCGGGCAAGCTCGGCTACGCGACGCTTGATGGGCGTGGCAGGGGTGACGTCGCCTTGACGTTTGCCGATCCCGACGCCGCCGCGGAAATAATAGATCAGCTTACCGTTCCAGTAGTCCTTGGAGGGTTGATCGAGGGGTCGGCTGGGGTCGGCCAGCACGGCGAGGGCGTAGATGAACCGATTGATGGAGCCGCGCTCCAGTCGAATGATGAACGGCACCTCGCGTCCATCGATGGTCACCTGCTCCACGAATTGGGGGTCGACTTTCTCGGAGTAGCGGCGAAACTTGCGTTTCGTCCCATTGACCTTGTAGAAATAACTTGCCCGGGTGGGTATCAGACAGTCCTTCCTGAAGCCGATGATCTCGTCGGTCTTGTCGCCGTCATCTTCCACCACGAACACCGGTGTTCCGACGCCCTCGAGATTGTCCACCAGGGGCTGGCCGAGACCCGACTTCTCGGTCTCGCAGGCGAACGGATATTGCAGCCCGCCGAGGCTGTGGTCGATGGGGCCCACTTCCCCGATCCTCACGGGCAACGCGAAGTCCGATGTCCGAAATGTGACCTTGCTGGGATGAGGTCCATCGTACGAATCTGTCGGGGATGTGCGATCGTAGCCGGGTGGCAGCCCGACAACGGGAGCAACGTCGTCCACGTCGAACACCTGATAGTCGATGAATCGATAGACCGGCGAGCAGGCGGCGACCAGTGCGACGATTGCGATTGTCCAGAGTCTTCTCATCGTAGGGTGGAGTATACGAGGGAATTTGCGCCCCCCAAGAGGCTTACTTTAAGGTGACACGACCAACGGTGCACATCGGGCGACAAATCGGAGACCGTCCCATGGCCGAACACAGAGCTCCCTCCACCAGCTACGAGCACATCCAGGTCGCTCCGGCGACAAACGCCATCGGGGCTGAGATCCGCGGGGTGGACCTCGCGACGACGCTTGGATCGGCCGTGGTCGACGAGATCGGGCGAGCATTTCTGGACCACCACGTGATTGTGTTTCGCGATCAGACATTGACTCCTGAGCGCCAGAAGGCGTTCGGAGCGAATTTCGGCAGCTTCGCCATTCATCCCTTCAGGCCCTCCATTGCGGGTCATCCCGAGTTGCTCACCATTGCCAAGGAGCCGGATGAACGGGGCAACGTGGGCGGTGGCTGGCATACGGACATGACCTTCACCGAAAGACCGCCGAAGGGCTCGATGCTCTATGCCATCGAGCTGCCGCCCGCCGGGCTTGGAGACACACTGTTCTCGAGTTGCGAGGCGGCGTACGAGGCGCTGTCGTCCGGTATGAAGAAACTGCTCGGCGGTCTCGTCGGGGTGCACTGTGCCGAGCGCATTCACGGCGTCGCCGCGACGGCTGACGAGAATGCATTTCGCCGCACTGCCGCGAGGAAGTCAGAGGTTGCCAAGACCACCCTGCATCCCGTAGTGCGCACTCATCCTGAGACAGGCCGCAGAAGCCTCTTCGTCAATCCTTCGTTCACGCTTCGCTTCGACGGCATGAGCGAGCAGGAGAGCCAGCCACTGCTTCAGTTTCTGTTTCGGCACATGGCGAAACCGGAGTTCGTGGTGAGGGTACGCTGGCAGGTAGGAACGCTGGTGCTGTGGGATAACAGATGCACACAGCATTACGCATTGAACGACTATGACGGTTATCGGCGCGAGATGCGCCGACTGATGATCGAGGGCGATCGACCGGTCTGAAGGAACTCGGAAGACTTATTCTTAGGCGAGTGGTGGGGCAAGCTGTAGGAGCGGCTTTCAGCCGCGATTGGTGCATCTTGCGAGACCGCTAGAATCGCGGCTGAAGCCGCTCCTACGTGAGAGTGCAATGCCCAATCAAGGGTCTTCGAGGTTCCTTCCTTTGAGTGGTGCAATGCCAATGAGCACAATGCGCGAGCGCATAGCGGCGGTAATAGAAGCGTATTCCGCGCAGGGGATGCATCGCACGGGCACCGAGGTCGACCGCGAGAGCGGTGTGTGGCTTGCCCGCGAGATTCGCGAGCTCGGCATTGCGTCGAGCGAGGAGCCGATTGCGTTCTCGCGCCTCGAGGTCGAGCAGGCCTTTCTCGAGGTCGGTGGGGCACGATTTGACGGATTGCCATGTCTCGACCGCGTCCCCACGGGGTCGGAGGGGATCAAAGGACCCCTTTGCTGGGGGTCCGATGGCACCGGGGGAATCGGGGCGGCAGTGGTTCGACCCCAGGGTGGTGCGGCACGCGAGGGGTTGATCGCCCTCGCCCACGAAGGCGTATTCAGAGGCGGCATCGTCATCACAGATCCCGAATGGATGCCCACCGGAATGGGCTTGTTGAATGCACCACGCTATTCGAGCCCCATCGGGCCACCTCTGCTGCAGCTACCGGCAGAGTCCCTCGCGGCGCTTCGCCATCACGTGGATCGCGCCATGCACGCTTGGCTCGTGATCGATACGCATCGGGTCGAGGCCACGGCGTTCAATATCGGGGCATCGATTACAGGCGAGAACCCCGCGCTCGCGCCGGTGGTGGTGATGACCCCGCGCAGCGGCTGGTGGAGCTGCGCTCAGGAGCGCGGTGGCGGCATCGCGGCCTTTCTCGAGGTGATGCGCGCGGTGGCGGAGAAGCCACGCAAGCGAGACGTGCTGTTCACTGCCAACACGGGTCATGAACTCGGGCATTTGGGACTGGATCACTTTCTCGAGCAGCGCTCGGGGCTCATGCGAAAGGCGCACTGCTGGATTCACTTCGGTGCGAATTTCGCGTCGAACAATCCCGATAGTCTGCGGCTTCAGTTCTCCAGCGAGGCATTGCAGGGGCACACGCTGGAAGCGCTGATGCGCCATGGGCTCACGCCGGACAATGTGCGCGGCCCCGGCCAACGTCCAGGTGGAGAGGCGGAAAACGTGTTCGACGGGGGCGGACAATACATCTCCATCCTGGGCTATGGGCACTACTTCCATCACCCCGACGACATCTGGCCGGATACAGTGGATTTGGAGAATACCGAACGTATCGTCGCGGCGTTCTGCGAGCTGGTGGTGGGGTTGGCGGATTCCTCGGGATGAAGGCTTACGACGCGAGCTGAGGGGCGATGAACTCGCGGATCACGCGGGAGAGCTCCAGACCGCTGAGCGGCTTCGTCACGATGGTAGAGATCGTTCCGTCGAGGGTGGGGTCATCATCGAGCATGCCGGTACTCAGAATGATCGGTATGTCTTCGCGCACGGCCCGTAGCGCACGCGCTAATTCGTAGCCTGTCATCTTCGGCATGTTGCTGTCCGTAATGACCACATCGAACGCCGCGGGATCGCGTCTGAAGATCTCCAACGCCTCCTTGGGGTCGGTGCTGGCGGTGACTTTGTAGCCAAGACGTCTCAGAAGCTCCGAGGTGACGTGGGTTACTGGCGCCTCGTCATCGACGAGTAACACGCGCTCGCCCGTTCCGTGAACTTCGCTGCGATCGGTTTCCTCGGCGACGGTGGTCGATGCGGCGAGCGGCAGCAGGACGCGAAACTTCGTGCCTTCGCCCACATGGCTGTCCGCGTCGATGTGGCCGCGGTGACCGGTGACGATTCCATGCACCACCGCGAGGCCGAGCCCGGTGCCCTCACCCACATCCTTCGTGGTGAAGAACGGTTCGAAGATGCGATCGAGCACGTAGCTGTTCATGCCGATGCCATCGTCGCTTACGGTGATCTCCGCGTATTCGCCCGGTTCTAGATCGAGTGGGGAGTGCTGGTGGATCTGCGTGCGTTGCAGCTCGATTTGAATGTGACCGCGCCCTTCAGGCACTGCCTGGGCGGCATTGGTGCCGAGGTTTACGATCACCTGATGCATTTGGCCCGGGTCGGCGAGCACCCGCATGGGTAGGCTGTCGGTGCGATATTCGATCTCCACCGACCGAGGAATCGTCGCTCGCAGCAGATGGGTCGCCTCTTCTATCAGCGGACCCAGGTCGAGGATCTGACTCTGGGGCTCCTGGCTCTGGCGAGAGAACGTGAGAATCTGTTTCACGAGCTCCTTGCCGCGATGCGTGGCATTGGAAATGGCGGCAAGCTGCTCGCGTCGCTTGGGCTCCGGCTCACTCTCGAACAGCATGGTGGCGTACCCGAGAATAGGCGTGAGCAGATTGTTGAAATCGTGAGCGATGCCGCCCGCCAGCGTGCCGATGGTTTCTAGCTTCTGAGAGTGCCGGAGCTGCTCCTGCAGGCGCCGCTCTTC
>JAPULC010000480.1 GCA_027295305.1 Gammaproteobacteria bacterium | reverse complement strand
GCCGTGGCATTGAATCCCCGCGGAACGCTTTACGACAAAGAGAACATCAGGGAGCACCTGTCGCGGCGCGACTTCATGGAGGAGCTGCGCTCTACGGGCACCGTCACCGGCGGTCCATCTCCCCTTGGAAAGGTTCACATTCAGGCGTTCGCGAACGCGCTCGACCGTTATCTCGCACTCAATGGCTGATGTGCGGCCCACATGAGAGACGGTAGAGCCGCTCCGTGGTTTTTCGAGGTTCCTTATTCAGCCGGGCATGCCGACCCGGCAAAATCCCATGATTCGAGGCTGACGACGGTGCCGCAAGGGCCGGAGGCGCCGCGTCAGGTCAACGTCGGAGCGGGCTTCAGTGCGGCTTTCTTCCTCTTTTCGCTTGCTTGTTTCACGCGCGCTTCCGTCTCGGGTCCTCGCAGCAGTGCTTTGAGGAACACGGCCGTGTAGCTCTTGTCGACAACCGCCCCGCTGGCTTCGATTTCGGTTTTCAGCAGATCGTGCAGTTCGACGAGGTTGTACCAAGGCACCGAAGGGTACAGGTGATGGCCGATATGCCAGTTGATGTTGTTCCAGAAGTAACTATGCACCGGGTTCGAGGTGATCGTGCGAGTGCCGAGCAGCTGCCCTTCGTTCCACGGCGTCTCATAGTGCTCGGCAATGAAGCGGGCAGAATTGAACAGCGAGAAGAACAGGATCGGCACCAGCCAGACCTCGAGTGTCTTCGTCAGAACGTCGTTGGTGAGTGCCCAGCTGACGAGGGCCCAGACAAAAGCCACTCTGAGGACCATCTCCAACAGATAAATGGACCAGCTCCTGAGCCCGAACTTCTGAATGGGATAGAGCAGGTTGAAGTGCAGAAAGCTGAGCAGAATGCCGGCCACGGCGTAGGCGTAGAACAGGATGAAGTCCAATACGCCGCGCTTGCCCATCGTGAACGCATCAGGATCCTGGGGGGAGCGGTTGTAGCGATGGTGCTCCAGATGATCTTCCTTGAACGCAACGAAACAAACCATCAGCGGGATCATGGCAACGATTCCGAATGCCCAGTTTGCCCACTCCCTCTCGAAGAGCGTGTTGTGTGTGCCCTCGTGCATGAACGTCACGATGCCCATCCACATGTAGCCGAGTGCGACGTAACTCGACCACCTGATCAGGCTCGAGTCCGTCGTCCACGCGGCCCAGGTCAACCCCATCATGATCCCGATGAACAGCGGAATCTTGAAGACGTTGGGACGGTTTCTGAGGGTTCTCAGGCGCTGCAACTCTTCGCGCGCGATGAGATCTTTGCGTGAGAGATTCGGTTGAGAGATGTCGTTCTCGATGTCAGTGGGCGGAGTCAGGCATGAAGAATCGCAGCCGATCGCCGGGTTTACAACTGTTTCCGCTCGATGACTCCCGGACCGTGAACCCACGCCGCGCGGAACGTCACCCGCTTCAAACGACCGACGCGTCGAGAACAAGTGCCGTCGGCGAGTCCTCAGAGGGATGCCAGCCACTCGTCGTCGGAGCCTTCCGCGATGTCCTCGAAGAGAATCGTGCTGAGATAGCGCTCTCCGGTATCCGGCAGCATGACCACCATGACACTTCCAGCCTCGGCCCTTTCGGCCACTTCGAGCCCCGCCGCCAGGGTTGCGCCCGAGGAGATTCCGACCAGCATGCCTTCTTCACGTGCAAGCCTGAGAGTCGTGTCGCACGCGACCATCTCGTCCACCGGCACGATCTCGTCGATAACCTCGGGATTGAGGACGCCCGGCAGAAAATCCGGCGTCCAACCCTGGATCTTGTGCGGACTCCAATCCTTGCCGGCGAGCATCGATGCCTGCGCGGGCTCGGCGGCGATGATCTTCGTTTCCGGACGCGCGAGCTTGATCATCTCGCCCGCACCGGTCAGGGTGCCGCCGGTACCCCAGCCCGTGACCCAGTAGTCCAAGCGCGCACCGGCGAAATCCGCCAGAATCTCTGGACCCGTGGTAGCGCGGTGATAGGCGGGGTTCGCCGGGTTCTCGAATTGGCGTGCCAGAAACCAGCCATGCTTGTCCGCGAGCTCCTGGGCGAGTCGAACCATGCCGGTGCCACGTTCCGCCGCCGGCGTCAAAATCACCTTTGCACCGAAGGCGCGCATGAGCTTGCGTCGCTCGATGGAGAACGTCTCCGTCATGGTGGCCACGAAAGGATGGCCGTATACGGCGCACACCATGGCGAGCGCAATACCGGTATTTCCGGACGTGGCCTCGACCACGGTCTGTCCCGGTTGCAGCTCCCCCGAATCACGCGCGTCCTTGATGATCGCGTAGGCCAGGCGGTCCTTCACCGAGGCCATGGGATTGAACGCCTCGACCTTGACATAGATGTCCACACCCTCGGGGGCCATCCGGTTCAACTTCACGATCGGCGTTCTGCCGATGGTCCCGAGTATGTCCTGGTAGATCACGGCTATCGCTCCTGCTCAAATTCGTGGACGTTCTGCCCACCGCCATGATTTCGCAGCTTGGACGAAAAGGCAAAGAAAGCGCCACCCCTGAGGAGTCTTCAGGGTGTGGGTGTGGCCTCAGTATGAGGAGCAGTGTCTTGCGGGCGCCGCACTCACCTCAGGCAGCCCAACGTCTCGCGGAACATCACCCGTTAAGGGATCGACGCAAGACGTTGGCAACCGTGCTGTTTCTGAAGAGCGACGACGGGGCCGATACCCCGATTTCGATCACGCCACGCGCAGTCGACGCATCACGAAACCCGCGCCAAGGAGCAGCAGACCGAACAATGCAACCGTCGGCCACGGACTCGCCGTGGTGGGCAATGCCGATGCAGGGTCCATGTGATGCGTGACGATGTCGTCACCGGTGGTGGCCATCGCGATGTCGTCGATGATCGGCTGACTGAACTCGTCTACGGACAGATAGATGCTGATTCGCTGACCGCGTTGAAGATCGCGTGGGCGCATCTTTCGACCGTCAACGAGCACGCGAGTGTTCCGCTTGGGCGACACGTCGAACGTGTGATCCGTGGCCGGCAGGTACAGCGTCGTGGTGCGATTGCCCGTCCGACGCACGATTGCACCAATCTTGACAAAAAGTGCACCGTTGCGCTCGACCACGCCCTCGCACGCACCTTGCAGGTCAGAGAAGCGCGCCAATGCTTCCGGCGTGGGCTCCAGACGTTCCCTCAGATCATCGCAGGTGATGTCCGTCGATGTGGCGGCCCCCTGCGCGCCAAACGCCAAAAATACCAGCGTTGCCGTTAGATACTTCAACATCTTCATGATGTTTCCCCTCTTTTATTGATTTATCGAGTTGTCGTTGTCGTTCCCGGTCCTTCGATTGAGAACGTTTGAGCTCGGGCGAGCCCTATGCACCACCCCGCGTCACAGTGCGCCGGAGGCTGCATTTTCTAAATTTCCCTCTTCTGCCTCGATGCGGGCCCCAACCCGACCAGCCTTGCCCGGACGATATAACGATCCGGCGCGTATCCCACGTAGTAGAACGGATAACACGTGATGAGCGTGAGCATCGCTTCGTTCGACGGATCCAGCACGCTGAGGTCCAGCGGGTCCACGATCAGGATCTCAGAGACCTCGAAGCGCTGCGTGCCACCGAGGGTCCTGAGGGCGAGCACGGCACCCACCTCGATGTCCTTCAGGGGTCGGAAGAATCCGTCACGGTGGCCGGCAATGGCAATGTTGCCTGCCGTCCCCGGCGCTGCGGTGTCTTCGAGGCGCCCTGCCCCCCGATTCAGCACCACCCGTCCGGTGCCTGGGAATACGGGAACCTCGAGCCCGAGGCTCGGGACCGAGAGCACGGCCTCGGGTAACCCCAGATCTTCGTCCAGGCTCTTTGCATACCGTGTCTTGCGCTTCGCAGACCAGAGCTCCTGGTCCGGCTGGTTCGCGAGCATGGCAAGCTCTGACGAACCGGCAGCCGGCGTGCCGGCGGCTGCCTCTTCGAAGGCCGCGAGCGCCGACCGGCTCGCGAGGGTGCCGTCGAGGAATGCGACGGCGGCCGCCAGAATCAGCGCGGCGCCGGTGACGGTGCACAGATGCTGGGCTAGCCGCAGCATGAAAGTTGCCCGTGAAAGACCATGGCACCAATTATCCTGAAAGCCGGCTTCAAAGATAGTGACCCACGCCGCATGGTGGCGCGATCTGGCAAGTTCCTAATTGACGCTGCCATTTCTCACCTAAGTCCCGCAAGCCCGTTTCGCATGTGGCTCAGGCTCGCTCACCGGGATCCTCGCTGCTCGCATCTGCGACCTCCGGGGCTTGCGCCTCGCGCAGCCAGTTGACGAACACCTCATAGGCGAGCACGAGAACCACCGCACCGACGAAGAGCCCGATGAAGCCGTCCAATATGAAGCCGCCGATGGCACCGACAAAAATCACCAGCATCGGCGCTTCGACGCCGCGCCCGAGAAAGAGCGGTTTCAGCACGTTGTCTGCCAGCGAAACCGGCACGATCCAGATCAAAAACAGCGATGCTGCCAACGTGTCGGCCGTCGCGAACATGTAGATGATCAACGGAATGGTCACGAGTGTTGGCGGCAATTGGATGATCCCGAGGAACAGCACGAGGAATGTCCAGAGCGCCGCAAGCGGTATGCCCGCAACGAAGAATCCCAATCCCGCGAGTAGTGCCTGGATGATGGCAACCCCGATGATCCCCACCGCAACACTGCGAATCACCTGCTCGGAGAGCACAGCGAACTGAGGCCCCTTGACCGGTGCGACCCGTGTGAACAGATCACGGGCAAGCTGCGCGCCCGCCGATGCATTCACGAGCAACACCGCGGAGATGATGATGGAGACCACCAGCTGCAAGAGCCCGAGTCCCGCCGATGCGACGGCCCCGAGCAACCACCTGCCCAGGGCTTGGATCTGCGGCTCGACCCGTTCAAGCGCGAGCTGTAAGTTCTCCGATGCAAGGGTCCACGTGGCATAGACCCGCTCCCCGACGAATGGCCACCCCGCCACGCTCTCGGGGGGCGCAGGCACTTCCAGCTTGCCACCCTCGAGCGCCGTGCCAAAGCTCTGTGCGGAGTCCACGAGACCGCCACCCACCATGACCGCCGGTACCGCGATGATGGTAATGCCAACGAGCGCAAACACCGTGGCCGACCATCCGCGCCCCCCGAGCACGCGCACCAACCATTGATAAAACGGAAATGCGGCCACCGCGATGACCACCGCCCATACGAGCAGGCCGATGAACGGCGCAGCGATCTGCAGGGACCACCACACGAGCAGAGCCGCCAACCCGATGCGTATTGCGATTTCCACGACGGTCGAGGAGATGTCGTTCGAGTCGCCGGAGTCGTTCGATGCATTTGCCATGATGTCGTTCTCCCGTTCAGTGCGGTCCTATCGGACCGTCACGCCACTGACCACCATCCCGCACAACTCGACCCGACATCGTTCCGATGCCCGGCCTTCACGTGGTGTGTCGTTAGAGCGTGCAGTGTGAACCTGCGAGGCGTCAATACTTGCCTTTTCGTGCCAACACCGCAAACAACCCGAATGAACTGATGGCGCACCGGGGCAAGCCGCAGTCGCGCTCGGCCCGCCCGGTTTGACATGCCTGAAATAGCAGAGGGGGCAACCGCCCCCTCTGCCGACATCAGGTCTTCTTCACTTTCGGAACGTGTATCCAATACCGGCGACGAACATGAATCGCCCGTTATCGTCGGTAATCGGGCTGTCGTCGATTTCGTCCCCCAGGAAATCGTAACGCGTGCCCACTATCGCGGTCCATTTCGGACGCAGCGCGTAGGCCGTCACCGCCTGGAGCCGGAAGTTCACCGTGGCATCGGGAGAATAGGCCGGCCGCACGAGGGGTATCGCCTCGTTGGTCTCGACACCGTAGTAGTGCTCAACCAGATTTTCGCTCTGGTAGATCACCGCGGCGCTGAACCGAGGCAGCCACTTGCCCATCCGCGTCTGGTAGAAGCCCTCGGCTCGCACCTCGAAGCCGGAGTGCTCATCGGTGAGATCTCCCACGGCAGTGAATTTACCGCCGAAGTTGCCCTCCCTCAACGTGAGCGCGAAACCGCCGTCGAGGCTCGGGTCGCGATCACTCATCCCGGTCAACGCATTGGAATCGCTGGAATCCCAACTCTCGGCGAATCGGCCCTCGGCGACCACGGCAAATTCCAGCTCCTCGCGGTCGATGAACTTCCAGCCGAAAGTCGTTGCGCGAAAGAAGAATTTCTTCCCCTCGTAGATGATCAAAGGCGCAACCACCACCTTGTCACTGTCATCGATGCCCTCGATCGGTTTATCGAGGTAACCGCCAAGGAGACCGATGGTCAGCGGGCGGGTGTCGTCGGTAGGCGGCATGATCTCGTCGGCCAGAGCCGACTGAGTGAATACGGATGCCACCAGCACCGTGGCAGCGATACGCAGGATTGATCTCATGTAGTGCGTCCTTGTCAGATTCGAAGCGTCGGACGCGCATTCTAAGGAGATTGCCCGAGTAAACTTGCCATCCTGCGCCAGCTTATCGTCTCGCCGACAAATCCCGCTACTTTCACGCCACGATTACCAAGCCAATGGGTAGGTTCGCCAAGCGGGGCAGCGGAACTCGAGCCCACCGAATGCATTCGAGCGCGCTGAAGCTCCAGACGCATTCTGCAAGTTCCATCGCTCTTTGAGCCCGGTCAAACTCGTTGGCGTAGCGCCGCAACAGCAGAATGAACGGCTCATTCCTGCCGGGCGACAGGGCCGACTACAGACGTCGTGAGTTTCATCATCGAACCGCTGGGACGCGCCATCGCGACGCGGCGGCTCGAAGTGGTCGAGCGCAAGGGCCGCGGCCATCCGGATACCTTGTGCGATGCGCTGGCCGATTCGCTGAGCCTTGCATCGCTTCTACAGTGACCACTTCGGTGTGATCCTGCATCACGACGTCGACAAAGCGCTGCTGTTCGCGGGAAGCTCGACGCCACGATTTAGCGGGGGCGTGGTGAATGCAAACGCTCAATTGTCGCTTTACGCAGCGAGGGCGGGCTCGTCCACCTCTTCCTGAATCTCGGTCTCGACCGCGGAGTTGGGGTGGATTCGAGACGGCACCGGTGCCGGAATTTCGCCAAAGGCACGAATCACTTCCAACGCCCAGGGGCGCCCCCGCTCCACGCTGAATATCAAATAGGCCCCCGCGCTTACGGCGAGCAGCAACGCGACGATCGAAAGCAGAATAGCCATGTGTCATTCCTTCAATACTTGGCCCAGACAAACCGAGGTATCCATCGCGTGGGCATTAGCCCTCGCTAGGTTCGGCCTGAAGGGGAGGTGGTATGAGTCGTTAGGTTTTTATATTGGGCTGACGACGGCGATTACAAGTCGCGCGCAGGGGGGTCTCAACCATGCTCCACCACGACGACGCGTTCTTCCGGCGGGTCGCGATATAGAAGCTCCACGAGGTCTGCGCGCCGCTCCTGGACCCGGCGCTGATTGACGTAGCCCTTCTCGGTGATCTCGTGCGCGTCCTCGTTCGGCGGCTCCGCCATGAGGATGAAGCGCTCGATGCGCGTGGAAGAGCCCCCGCCACGCCGGTTGAGCTCATGGAGGCCACGGCTGATGGTTTCGCTGATCTCCCGAGAAGCCGCAATTTCCTCGAGGCTCTCGGCTTCGTCCAGAAGGTCTCGGCATGGGCCCGGATTCGGCCAGACGAGCGCAGCGATAAAGCTCTGTGCGTCGCCACAGATCACGACATCGCGCACGTAGGGGCTGGCGGCCGCCACCACCTCGGCGCGTAACGTGCCGGCAGAGACCCAGGTTCCTGTCGTCAGCTTGAAGTCTTCCGCCACGCGCCCGTCGAACGCCAATCCCCGCAAACGATCCTGCACATCGACGAACCTTGCGGCATCCTCGGTTTTCAGGAAGCCTTCCTCGTCGAACGCATCCGCAGTTCTCTCGGGATCCTCGAGATATCCCGGTGTCACGGTGTCACCGCGCACACGCAACTCGTATTTGCTGCCGAAGGGCACGAGCTTGATGTCGAGGCCCGGTTGCGGCAGCCCGAGAAGTCCCGATCGTTCCTCGATCCAATACACGGTGCAGATGCTCGGTGCCTCGGTGCACGCATAGGAAGTGGTCATCGCAATGCGCTCGCCGGTTTCGCGTACCGCAAGCGTTTGAAGCCGCTCGTAGAGGCGCGTGGGCATGGTGGCCGCGCCGTATGCCATCGTCTTCACATGGGCGAAGAAGACGCGACAGAGCGCGACGTCACGCTCGAGGGCATCTGCGAGCATCGCCCAGCCGACGGGCGCCCCACTGTACGTGGTGGGTTTGACGTCCAGGAGATTGCGAATGGTCTCCTGATGCTCTCCCGGCACCGGCCGCCCGGTGTCGAAATAGATAGTTCCGCCGCCACCCATCACGTTGTTCAGGCGCACCACCGCCGCGCCGATGTGGCTCCAGGGCATCCACTCGAGCACCCGCTGGGGCTCGGCAGGTCTCAGAGCGTCGGGATCGCGCAAGCCCCGCGGTGCAGCCATGGCCGCGGTCATCATGCCGTGGGTGTAGATCACGCCCTTTGGCAATCCCGTGGAGCCCGACGTGAACATGTAGCGGGCCACTGTGTCGCTGGTGATCGCATCGATGGACTGCTCTACCTCCGGGCCGACGTTTGCCTCGAGCATGGACGCAAAATCGGTGTAATCGAGATCTTCCGGTGCACCGCCTGCACAGACGAGCTCGAGACCGTCGAGGTCGAGGGCCCGCAGCGCGCGCATGAACGGACTGGGATTTTCCACGAACACCATCTTGGGCCGGATCACCCGGAACAGATGTTTGAGCTTGGTGTGGTCCTGAGAAAGGGTGGAATAGGGTACCGTCACCGGGGTGATTGGAACCCGTGCTGCGGCGGCACCGAACGCCATCAGGAAGTGATTGATGCTGCCCTTGGAGAGGATCATCAGCGGCGTGGCCCCATCCATTCCCCGCTCGAGTAGCGCCTGAGCGACACGACGCACCGCGAGGTGCGCCTCGCCATAGCTGAGCTCACGCCAGCCGGCATCACCATCGCGCTCCGCCAGGAGTGTTCTCTCGGGATGTTGCTCGGCCTGCTCCACCAGCGCATGGACCACGCTTCGCGGACGCGCCCCCGGCGGATAGGGGCAGCGCAGCACGAGGCTGCCATCGTCTCGCTCCTCCACCTCCAGGGCGGGCGGACGATTACCCAGTTTTCGAAACGGCGGGCTCCCGAGATCCGAAGACACGATGAACCTCTCCCGGTATGTTGTGACAGACCTAAAAGGTACAAAAGAGGAGAAGTCTACCCCATGGCAGCGCGGCGCAGCGTGGACACACCCTTGTTGGTCACGACACCATGGCCGTATCATCCGGAAGCATCATCGATCCGAGGTAGGCAATGCTGCCAAACCGCTGGCCAGTAGTCGCGCTCGCCCTTGCGCTCACATGGGCTGCCCAGGCACAGGCAAAGGATGTCTGGGTGCTCGAGGTGGAAGGCGCCATCGGACCTGCGAGCGCCGACTTCATCGTCCGCAATCTCGAGGACGCCCAGGATCAGCATGCGGCGCTGTTAGTGATTCGTCTGGACACGCCAGGTGGCCTCGACAAGTCCATGCGCGACATCATCAAGGCGATCCTCGCGTCGGATATTCCGGTGGCCACTTATGTCGCCCCGGAAGGGTCGCGCGCGGCAAGCGCCGGGACCTACATCCTTTACGCAAGTCATATCGCCGCGATGGCGCCGGCCACGAATCTGGGTGCCGCGACGCCCGTGAGCATCGGCGCCCCCGGATTGCCGGCACCACAACCCACACCGACGCAGCCGATCCCGCCGCCCCCCGCGCCGGTGGACCCCACGTCCGGGGAGGAGCCGGCGCCCACGGAGACAGGACACGAGCCCGCCACTGCGATGGAGCGCAAGATAATCAACGATGCGGTGGCTTACATCCGCGGGCTTGCGGAGCTTCGGGGGCGAAATGCCGAGTGGGCCGAGGAGGCCGTGCGCAAGGGCGTGAGCCTCACGTCCAGCGAAGCGCTGGAGAAAAACGTGATCGATCTGATCGCGGAAGGCCTTCAGGATCTTCTCGAGCAAGCCGACGGACGCGAGGTGAAGCTCGACGACAAGACCATGACGGTGGCGACCGCCAATGCCGACATTGTCCGAGTGCAGCCGGACTGGCGTAACGAATTTCTGGCGCTGATCACCGATCCCAACGTTGCCGCGATTCTGATGATGATCGGCATCTACGGGATCATTCTCGAATTCTACAATCCCGGCATCGGCGCAGCGGGGATCACCGGCTTGATCTGTCTGCTCATTGCAGCCTACGCGTTTCAAATGTTACCCATCAGCTACGTGGGCCTTGGGCTCATGTTTTTCGGGATCACGTTGATGGTGGCGGAGGCTTTCACACCCGCCTTCGGGGTGCTCGGCATAGGCGGCGTCATC
>JAPULC010000048.1 GCA_027295305.1 Gammaproteobacteria bacterium | reverse complement strand
CCGTTGACTGCGGCGCGGAGCAGGGACGATATCGTTCGGGCCAACAATGGCGGTTTCGTGGGAACTGCGGAAGCTTACTGATGACGTCGAAATGGTGGCGGTGGTTCGGAAGCCGCGTCGAGCGCCGCGTTTACATCACGTTGCTGCTGATGGCGGTTTTGCCGATCGCCGTAGCGGCGCTCTGGTCGTTTGGCACCGTTCGCGAAGAGCTCCAGGCGTCGAGCTATCGTGACCTTCGCGACTACGCCAAGACCTATGGCATTGCGGTGTGGGATCGGCTGCAGCAGCTCGACCTCTCGCTCATGCAGGTGGAGCGGTTCCGCTCCGAGGGCCAGGATCACGGCCTCAGCAACGACGTGCTGCGACGCCAATTCGCATGGGTGGCATTGGTAGATGCCAACGGCGAAGTATTTCAGGAGTACATCCGGGACATTCCCACGCCTTCCCGCGTGGAGCTCCCATCGCACAATCGAACCCTGGTGCAGCTGCTCACCCAGGGTGTCCGTCACGACGTGATCATGGCGCGCCCGCCCTACGATGAGCGTGGACATCAGGTGGTGGCCGTTCCCAACGAGCGCTATCTGTGGGGCGAGCCATCGGATGCGCCGTATGCGGTGGACATCTGGGTAGTCGGCAGGTCGTCGGCAAAGGTGGTGTGGTGCACGCGCATCGCGTGTTCGATACCCCCGGGTGCGCGCGGGAGCGATGCGCAGACCATTTTCTGGGACGAAGACGGCCGTTCGATGATGGGCGTGGGGTGGGAACTGTTTCTACCTTCGGCATTCTCGGCGCCCGAGGCCTGGCGTTTCGTTGCGGGCCTGCCGGTGGATGTCGCACTCGAGCCCTTGCGTCCGTTCACGACGACGTTTCCGGCGGCGGTTCTGCTCACGTGTCTCGTGGTTGCGCTTTTTGGTGCACGCGAGATTCGTCGACGCCTGATACCCCTCGATCGCTTGATCGTCGCGGCGCGCTCGATTGCAGCGGGGGATTACGGAGCGCGGGTGGACGTCAGCGGTGGCGACGAGTTCGAACAGCTCGGCAGCACCTTCAACGACATGTCCGATCAGCTTGCAGGTGTATTCAGCACGTTGCACGCGCTCTCCGAGATCGATCGAATGATTCTTGCCGACCCCGAGCTCGAGACGGTAGCCGGTGAGTTGCTCGAGCATTGCACACGGCTCTTTCAGGCCGACTTTGCCGGCGTGGTGTTGTTTCAGACCGACCAGGGCAGCGCCAACGTCTTCTGGAAGAAGCCCTCGACCAATCCACGTCGTGACATCGTAGATGCGACGGATGCCGCGCGTGAGATATTCGCACGCACCGCCAGCGATCGATGGATCGAGGCGGAGGAGCTGGATGAGAAATTCCCCGGGTCGGTGTTCGTGCGGGGACTTAACTACTTCGTCGTTCCCATGCAACACCGCTCCGTAGTGGGGGGCCTTTGCCTTGGATTCGCTGGTAACGTGGAGGATGTCGCACTCGGGCATCTGCGCGATTTCTGCGATCGGCTCGCCGTCGCGCTGGATTCGTTGGAAGCACGCAAGCTTCTCTATCAGCAAGCGCACTATGACGGACTGACCGGGTTGCCGAATCGACAGCTCTTCATGGATCGCTTGCGTCTCGCGATGGATCGGGCCAAGCGCGAGTCCACGACCGGCGCGCTGATGTTCGTCGACCTAGACCGCTTCAAGCACGTGAACGATACCGAAGGTCATGCCATCGGCGACAAGGTGTTGATCGAGACTGCCGAGCGTCTGCGTGCGGTGGTGCGAGCCACCGATACCGTGGCGCGTTTGGGGGGCGATGAGTTCACGATGATTCTGGAAGGCCTGCATCGGCCCGAGGACGCAGGTCGGGTCGCGGAGCAGATTATTAGCGGCTTCAGGCAGGGGATGGTGATCGAGGACGTCGAGCACGCGATCTCGGCCAGCATCGGCATCGCGGTCTTCCCACAGGAAGGACACACCGAAGAGCAGCTGCTGGTGAACGCCGACCTTGCGATGTATCGGGTCAAGCGAACGCGTCCCGGGAGCTATGGCTTCTACAGCGACGAACTCAACCGCGAGCTCAGTGAGCGGCGCCGTATCGAGAATCGTATGCGCGTGGCGCTGCGAGACGATGCGTTCACGTTGGCCTATCAGCCCCAGCTCAATTGGCGCACCGGTGAGATGTGGGGCGTTGAGGCGCTCTTGCGGTGGACCGACCCGGTGATCGGTGAGATCGGGCCGACGCAATTCATCCCGGTTGCCGAGGATACCGGTCTGATCGTGGAGCTGGGTGAGTGGGTGCTCTACGAGGGCTGTCGCCAATTCGTCGAATGGAATCTGAACGCGCACCGGCTCGATAGGATCTCCTTCAATATCTCCGAGCGGCAGTTTTCCCATCCCGGGTTCATGGCGCTGCTCGAGCGCGTGGTGTCGGACACCGGGGTCGATCCGGGTGCCCTGCAGCTCGAGCTCACGGAAACCCTGCTGATCAAGGATACCGGGGCCACCACCGAGCTGTTCGATGCGTTGCGCAAGCTGGGCGTGGGCATCGCCTTGGACGATTTTGGAACCGGC
>JAPULC010000479.1 GCA_027295305.1 Gammaproteobacteria bacterium | reverse complement strand
CGGTCGGTGTAGGAGCGGCTTTCAGCCGCGAAAAGCCCAAGCGCAATAGCCCGTTAAATCCGAGCCGCGCCAGAGAAATGATGCCCGCCGCCCGATCACTCGGATCGCATCACAACGGTCGGTGTAGGAGCGGTCGGGCCGCGCAGGCTCAGCCGCGAAAAGCGAAGCTGCGATAGCCTGTGAAACCCGAGTCGTGCCAGAAAAATCATGGCAGGCACGAATCTACTTTGTCGGTGGCGCCCCTGACGGGGCGTGAGGCAGGGATGGTTGGGGACGAACTCTTACCTGGGAAGAGTCGTGCCAGGCACCAAGTCCAGGCTCTGCCCTGCTACGGCGCTTGGTTACTACCCTTGGTCGGAACCCAGGAAGTGTCGGAGGTGTTTATGTGCTATTACCTCCTTCTAGGGGTGCTTCGTCCTGGTAGCCGGGGCTCTTGATGGATCGCCAGAAGATGGGTCTGGAAGGGCGATGCGGTACAGCTCTCACCCGATATTCGGTCGGATGACACCCAGCGGAATATAGGATTAACTTACGGAGCCATAAGGCTTTAATTGGCAAGCGCCGCCCGATGACGGCTAAGAACGTCGAAGTTTCCATCATGTTCGCCGACGTGGTCGAGAGCACCCGGCTCTACGAGTCGTTGGGCGATGAGAAGGCTCAGGCTGCCGTCGCCGAGTGCCTCGCTTTCGTGACGTCGGTCGTCGAGCGCCACAATGGCATCGTCATCAAAACCATCGGCGACGAAGTCATGTCACTGTTTCCACTGGCCGACGATGCCGTGAAGGCCGCATGTGAAATTCAGGAAGTGAACGAAGCCGGCCAGACCTACGCGGGCGAACGCCTTGCGCTGCGTGCGGGGCTCCATCACGGACCGGCAATTCTCGAGAACGACGACGTCTTCGGCGATGCCGTGAACGTTGCATCGCGCATGGCTGGAATCGCAAAGGCATCGCAGGTCATCACCACGGGTGAAACCGTGGAAAAACTCACGGGAGAGCTTAGAGAGCGGGCCCGCGAGTTCGACATTGCAACGGTGCGGGGCAAACAGGAAGAGATCCGCATCTTCGACGTCGTCTGGGAGAAAGAGGGCGAGATCACCAAGCTCGTCGGGCTCGAGAATAAGGCACGGCCACGCTCTTCGATATTGAAGCTGCGCTACGGCAATGAGCATTTGGAGATAAATTCCGCCGAGCAAGCCGTGTTTGCGCTGGGTCGGGCGACGCATTGCGATCTGATCGTGCCAGGGCCTCTTGCGTCACGTGTTCACTGCCGCTTCGAGTTTCGCCGCGGGAAGTTCGTCCTCGTGGATCAAAGCACCAACGGCACGTTCGTTCGAACGCAGGACGGCGAGGACATCTATCTTCGGCGCGAGCAGCTTCTGCTCTGGGGAGCGGGAATCATCAGCCTGGGCGAGGAGATTACCGACAGCAACCCGTTCCTCGTCCACTTCCTGTGTCCGTGAGAGTGGGCTCCAGGGCCACGCTTCATGAACGATGCGGAACAACAGAGCCTGCACTGGACGACGGCAGCGGAGACCCACCGCGGCATGCGCCGTCAGATCAACGAGGATGCGATTCTCGTGCGCTCGGAAATGGGGCTCTGGGCGGTGGCGGACGGCATGGGCGGCCACGAGGCGGGGGATGTGGCGAGCGATATGGTTACGAAGTCCCTTGGCTCGCTCGAACGCGGACAGTCTCTATCGCGTTTTGTCGATGATGTGGACGACACGTTGATCGGCATCAACAGGAAGCTGCGCACACACGCGAGCCAGAATTTCGAAGGCCGCACCATGGGCTGCACGATCGTTGCGTTGATTGCGGGCGGCCGCGTCGGTGTGTGTCTCTGGGCAGGCGATTCACGCCTCTACCGGCTGCGAACGGGTGAGCTGCGACAGATCACCCGAGATCACAGTCCGCTGGAAGAGGCCGTGGACTCGGGGGTGATGACCGCCGCAGAGGCGGCGCAACGTTCTGAGTCGAACGTGATCACGCGTGCGGTGGGTGGCCAGGAAGAGCTGCACCTGGACATCATCGTGTTCGAGGTAGAGCCGAACGACACGTACCTGCTCTGCAGCGACGGTCTCTATCGAGAATTGCATGATGAAGAGATGCTCGAGATTCTCACCTCCCGCAGTGTCGAGGACAGTGTCGACGATCTCCTGGACTGTGCGCTCGAGCGTGGGGCGAGAGACAACGTTTCAATAATCGTCTCGAAGGCCAACGCGGCTTAGGTCCTTACGCCATGTCGGAACCCAAGAAGCAGCGAAAGAAAGGCAAGGACGAGGAAGATCCGACCCTCATCCGCGACGACGAGGCGAGTGAAAAAGATACGCAGCGGGGATCGGAAGATACCACCATGTCCCGCGGTCTCGATGAACAGACCGATGCAACTGAGGCGCCAGATCCCGAACAAGACGAAGGCGTGGACGAGGATGCGGCCTTCCACGCCCAGATTGCTGACGATCCAACGGCCGTCAACCTCCAGCTTCGCCGTCGTATGCTCGAAGAGAGCGACATCGGCTCGGGTGGCACCGAAGAGATCCCAGAGTTCGACGACGACAACACCACGGTGGTCGGTGCGAACCTCGACGATCAGGAAGCCACCTCTTTTCACGACGAGATCGACGTCGACGACGCCGCGACCACCGAGGTCGCCCCGCTTGGGGATCCGAACGCGCCTGAGGGAAGCGTGGGGGCCCCACCGGACGACGTGGGGGATGACGACACGACCGTCATCGCCGACGAGCACTCCCGTAGTGAGCCTCAGACCGAGCTCGCCAAGACGATACAACGTCCCGGGGCCGCGATGGGCACATCGGGCTTCTCGGAGACCGAGCACCTGCTCGGCACGCGCGACGGTATCCTGAAGGGGCGTTTCGTGCTGGAGGAACGTCTCGGCTCGGGTGGAATGGGTACCGTGTATCGAGCGCGGGACCTGCGCAGGGTCGAGGCGCGCGATCGCAATCCCTACGTCGCCGTCAAGGTCTTGAACGACGACTTCAAACGACATCCGGATGCCTTTATTTCGCTGCAACGTGAGGCAGCCAAGTCGCAGGCGCTGTCGCATCCGAACATCGTGCGCATCCACGATTTCGACAAGGACGGCGATACGCCCTTCATGACAATGGAGTTGCTCGAAGGTGCCGAGCTTGCCGATCTGTTGCGTGAAGCAACCGACGGGCTGCCGTGGGCCGAGGGCTGGAAGATCTTGCGCGGAATCTGCTCCGGGCTCCAGCGCGCGCACGAAGCGAACATCACCCATTCAGACTTCAAGCCCGGCAACGTGTTCGTCAGCGAAGCCAGCGTCGCCAAGATCTTGGACTTCGGCATTGCACGCGCGGTGCAGGACACGGCGGGGGATGACGACGAGGATGACGCCGGTGACAAGACGCTGTTCGATCCCGGCACCCTCGGCGCCCTGACACCGGCCTATGCGAGTCTCGAGATGTTGAATGGCGAGGAGCCGGATGCGCGCGATGACATCTATGGGCTCGCGCTGGTCGCCTATCTGATCTTCACCGGAAAGCATCCGTTCGATCGCAAACCGGCTGACCAAGCGCGCGAGGATCGCTTGAAGCCGAAACGCATTCAGGGCCTGACGGGACGACAGTGGCGCGCCATCGAGAGAGGCCTGCAGTTCGAGCGAGAGCACCGCCTCGACTCGGTGGAGGAATTTTCCCAGCTGTTGTTCGAGAAGCCGCGCTGGGCGGTGCGACCGGCCGTTGCCGCCGCAGCGGTCGTTGCCATGGTGGCGGTGGTGGCGGGCTCGCTGATGCTGGAGGATGCGGCCCAGGGGAATCGCGATGTGATTGCGCGTCAGGCGGTGCTCGACGCCCAGCTTGCGGACATCGATGCGATGCTCGAGCAGGATCTCTTCGACGAACGCTGGGAGGATCAGCTGTTCATCGAGGTGCAGCAGTTGAGGAGCATGCTTCCTCTCGGGGATCCGCGTGCGGATGATCTCAATGCCAAGATTCTCCATGGCTACCTCGAGCAGGTGCGCGACGTCAGAGACGATTTCGACTCCGCGCGATCGGTCGTGGAGCGGGCGCGGCGTTACACGCTGAACGGACAGTATTACCCGGATGGCGAAGCGATCGTTGCGCAGGCTCTCATGGAGCGCATCAACGCGCTGTTTGCCTCCCCGGCGTTCACGACTGCATGGGAGCAGCGTTTGCAGCTGGAGCTGTCCCGTGGGCGCGAATACCTGCGTGATGGCGGCTGGGTGCGAGATGCGGACAAACGGGCTCTCGAGCTCTATCGAGTGCGGACCACGCGTGCGATCGACGATGGCGATCTCGACGCCGCGAAGCGCCTCATAGAGGTTGGAGGCCGTTATGCAGACTCCGCGTCGTTTGCGGAGCAGACAGCGGCGCTGACCGAGGCGCGCGCAGTGGAGCAGCGCCGTCTCGAGCAGGAGCAGCTTGCCGAGCAGGAGAGACGTTTGCAGGCTGAGCGGCGTCGTCGGGAGGTCGCGGCCCAGCAGGAGGTATCGCGGCGCGACGAGCAGTTCAGCGAGGCACTCGGGCGGCTGGAAGAGGAGCTGCAATGCGGCAGCACATTCAGCGTTCGAAGATTGGCGCCCATGGTCGAGGAGATGCGCGTGAGCTTCGCGCAGCGCTTTGCTGCGCAAGAGGGGAAGATCGTCACGGGGATTGCTGGGTGCATTGCCGAGGTCATGGTGAGCGATGCGGCGAAGGCGCGTTCGGCCAAGCGCACGGCGCTGCAGGTTTTTCCGGGTGCCCGTGAGCTCGAGGGCATTCGCTTCGATCCGTGCGGTGCGCGCTATCTGGTGGGTAACGGTAACCGTGGTGGGCGCGGGAGCTATTGCGCTGATGCGCTGAGCTCGGGTGAAAGCGGGCCCCGGCTCGTGGTCGTTCCGGCGAATGGTGAAATCGCGAGCTTTGCGATCGGAAAATACGAGGTGTCTGTCGCCGATTTGAACGCATTCTGTAGGCAGAACGATACCTGCGCGCCCAGTGAGGGTACAGACCAACGATACCCCGCAACGCGGGTCGACATCGACGTGGCTGCGGCGTATGTCGGATGGCTGAGCGAGCAGAGCGGCTATGCGTATCGCCTGCCAACGGTTTCAGAATGGCGCTATGCCGCCCGCGCCATGGGCAGCGACCCCGATCCCAATCGAAACTGTACGATGAATGCGCTCGGCATTCGCAAGGGTGATTCGTTGCAGAATGTGCGCAACGGCCGTGGCAACGATTGGGGTCTGATCAATCACCTCGGCAATGTGCAGGAATGGGCGCTCGACGACTCGGTGGTCATGGCAATGGGCGGCGCGCACGTTGATGCGATGGGTGATTGCACCATGAAGCTCGCACGCGCCCACTCCGGAGACGCTGACGCGATAACTGGGTTTCGCGTCGCCAGAGACCTCCGATGAGCGTTCTCGAGCTCGACGGTGACAGCGCACGGCTGCGCGAGGCAGCCAAGGCATATGCCGATGGAACCCTCTCGCGCGATGACTACCGTCACTATCGGGCTAAGATTATCGAGAGCCTTTCAAATGGTGAGGGCCAGTCGGAGGCGGACGAACCACTGGAAGAGTACCTGTTTGCGGGCGACTCGCCGATGCGACTGCTCGTAATCGTCGGATTGGCTACGCTCGTGGTGTTTGCGTCCTTTGTGGCATATCTGATCTACGTCGGTTGAATCGGAGATCGACCGGACGATGCACGTCCTGCAAAAGCCGGCGGGTCATCTCATGGCCTGCCTCATAGCGTTGATATCCGCGCCGCTCACCGCTGGTGAACGTGGTGGCTACGTTCCAGTGGATCCGTTGGACGACCTCACGCGCGCCTACGAGGAGCGTGCCATCCAGAAACGCTCCGCAATCCCTCGCGTCTCCGAGCGCGATCCCAGCCCCGAGGGCGGCCCGCGGCTTTGGGTGGCCCAGTTCGAGGTCGAGGACATCGTAGAGTATCCCCTGCGCGGGATCACCGAACCGGCAGTCATCGAGTTTCTAGAAGAGGTGCGCCAGGATTATCTCAGTGAGGATCGCATCGTGGCGGCGGGCTTTACGCAGCGCGAGCTCGAAGAGGTGGGGGCGTTTCTCGATCGTCTCGGTATTCACGACGAGGTGCCGCGACTCAGTGTCTTCGACATCGAGGAGCTAGCCGACATCGTGGGTGCCCAGAAGGAGCGTCGGGGGTTCACCCACACGCAGCTCGAGCAGGTGGCCGCGCAACTCACGAACTTCTACCGCGAACGTGGGCTGTTCCTCGCACGTGCTTATGTCCCCGTGCAGGACGTGAGTGACGGCGTGGTGAAGCTTCGGGTGTTGGAGGGCAAGCTCGGCGATGTAGCCGTCGCCGCTAATCAGCGTTACTCCGACAATCGGCTGGCCGACCTGTTCCAGCGCCAGATGCAGGACACCGTCGAGCGCGAGTCCATCGAAGAGGCGCTGTATCTGCTGAACGATCTACCCGGTCTCGACGTCTACGGTACGTTCACCGCGGGGGATCGTGTGGGTGAGACGCGGTTGAACCTCAACGTGCGCGGCGAAAAGCGTGTCAGCGCGGCAATACGCTTCGACAATCACGGCTCGGAATTCACGGGGGAGAACCGCGGATTTCTGGTGGTGGATTGGCTGAACATGTCGAGCATTGGTGATCAGCTGAGCGTCGGTGCGTTGCAGACGGTGGCTCCGGCCAACAACACCTATGGCTTTCTCGATTACGCATTCCCGCTTGGGCGCAACGTCATCAGCGCCTCGGCGAGCACCAGCGGGTTCGTGATAGGTAGTGGCGAGGGTAACGACGAGATCGGTGAGCTCGAGCTGACGGGTGACAACAAGATCTTCCAGCTCCGCGTGCAACGAGCCTTCACGCGGGGGCGCCAACGTAACCTCTCCGCATCGCTGATTCTCAGCCGCAAGTCATCGGACCTGAAGAGTGACATCGCGGAATTCGAGGAGCTCGAGCAATCCCAGGATCTCAACAGCATCGCGTTCAACGTGGGATTCGACAAGCTGTTCGAGAAGAAGCAGATGCTGATACAAGGACAGTTTCGGCTCGATCTCGGGAACATCGAGTCGGGGGCGCTGCCGGACCAGAAAGAGGAATTCTGGAAGCTTTCTTATACCTGGTCGAGCCTGATATTCGTCAATTCCTCCCCCAAGAGCAATCGCGCCGACCGCGTCATCCTGCGCAGCGCAGGACAGTACACGAGCCGCACATTGCCCGCGCTGGAGCAGTTTCCACTCGGTGGCGCCGACCTCGTGCGCGGCTTCACCACGTCGTCGTTCTCGGGGGACACAGGCGTCGTGGTAGGCATCGACTGGTTTCCTCATATCCCGCTCTTCGACTTCACCCTGTTCGGGAATACCCGCCTGAATGATCTGTTCCAGCTTCTGCTGTTCGCCGATGGAGCCTATGGGGAGCGTCTCGGGATCGCGGATGCCCCGGATCAGTGGGCGACGTTTTCGAGCCTCGGGGCGGGAATCCAGGTGAGCTGGCGCGACCGGCTGAACGGCCGCGTCAACATTGCATTCCCGACCTCCGGTTTCATCTCCCGGGATGGCTTTGTGGAAGAAGTGGCGCGGCGGATTTACGCCGACCTCACTTGGAAGCTCCATTGATGTGCCGGGTGCATTAGCCGCTTGGTATCCACGTCTTCTTCGGTCGTAAGGGCCTATATCGCCCGTTGCAGGCCACTCGTAGCGGGATTCTTACCGCTCGTCTGCATTTGAACTAATACTTATTTGTCGCGTGACAGAATCCTCACTCTGGACTCATAGCGGCAGTATCTTGCCAGGGTTGGCTAGCGACAGATGTTAGCAATGGAACGGCTGCGGCAGCAGTATCGGCGCGGTCGGTGGTGGCCGCTCGTGGCCTGGCTCGTCGGCGCCTTGGTCGCGGGTCCGGCTATGGCGGGCCCACGTGGCGGCAGGGTGGTGGCCGGCGAGGCACAGATTACCGCCCCCGACGTCTCGATTACCCATATTCAACAGACTAGCCAGCGGGTCTTCATCGACTTCGACAGCTACGACGTGGGTGTCGATGAAAGCGTCATCTATTCTCAGCCCGGCCGAAGCGCCATTGCCGTCAACCGCATCCTGGATCATAAGCCGAGTGAGATCTTCGGCACGCTGAAGGCCGACGGCACCATCTTTCTCGTCAACTCCCGCGGCATTATTTTCGGCGAGAGCGCCACGTTGGACGTGGGGGGACTGGTGGCCTCGGGACTGTCCATCTCGCTGGACGACTTTCTGAACGGTGAATATCGCTTCGAAGACGTGAGGGGTGGTCTCGTCGTGAACCGCGGTCTCATTCAGGCGGCCACGGGAGGCTCCGTCACGCTCCTCGGTAACGGCGTCAGCAATCTCGGGCTGATCGAAGCCGAGCTTGGATCGGTGACGTTGGCGGCGGGAAGTCGGGCGCATCTCATCTTCGACATGGACGGGCTGATCGGCGTCGAGATCGACCAGGGGGTCACGCAGGCGCTCCCCGAGCTCGAAGCTCTGGTTTCGAATCAGGGCAGGATTACCGCCGAAGGCGGACGCGTGGTGCTGACCGGTGCCACCGCCAGCGGTCTTTTCGACACGGCGGTCAACAACGAAGGGGTCATTCAGGCCGGCAGGATCGAGAAGCGTGGCGGCAAAGTGATGCTGTTGGGCAGTGGTGCGGATGTCTCTGTGGCGGGCACCATCGATGTTTCCGCCCGCGACGATGTCTCCGACGGTGGGATCATACGAATCGAATCCGACGCGCTCACGCTGGTGAACGACGGCGATCTGAGTGCGGTCTCGGCAGCGGGCGCAGGCGGTGATATTCGAGTGCTTGGCGATCGTGTGGGTCTCGTTGGCAACACACGCGTGGACGTCTCCGGCGGTGCCGGCGGGGGCCACGTCAATGTCGGCGGGAATTTCCGGGGCGAAGGACCCTTGCTCAATGCTTCTCGGACCCTCGTAGGCGCTGACGTCAGCGTGCTTGCGAATGCGCTTCTCGACGGCGACGGTGGCGAGATCATCGTGTGGTCTGACGACTACACGATCTTTCGCGGCTCCTTGGTGGGTCGAGGCGCCGGCAGCGGGAGCGGCGGCTTCGCGGAGATCTCGTCGCCGAACTCGCTCGTGAGCACGGGCACGTACGATCTTTCAGCGGATTCCGGCATCGTCGGAACGCTGTTGTTCGACCCCGACAACATCGTCATTCAGGGTGGCACCGCGGATGGCAGCGACGATACGGCCTCAGACAGTACGCTGCTGCATGCCGCGAATCCCGAGGGCACGGT
>JAPULC010000478.1 GCA_027295305.1 Gammaproteobacteria bacterium | reverse complement strand
AGTAGAGCAGGCTCCGACAGGCCGCGTGGGCGTAGCTCACGAAGATGTACGGCGCTTCACCTGTATAGGCGAGAAAAGGTCTCTCCATCTCCCCGTGTCGATCCGCGGTCGCCGGGTCTCGATGTTACACCCGGGGAATCGCGAGGGGGCTATTTCTGGGCATCCATCATCTGGGCCTGCAGATACCAGATGATGGACGTCCCGGATCTTGATGGGTCCCAGATCAGCTAGGCGTTGGATGTCCCAGATTGAGTCGTCATCGAGGGGGAGCCTAGTGTCTGCGTGATGTCCTGTACCCAGCGATCCATGAGGCCCTCGAGCTGTGACTCGACCAAGTGCCAGCTCAGGAGCCATATCCACACCTCGGGCTGGCCGATTGTCGTCTCCAGGGCAAATCGAAAGATGCCTCCTTGGAGGATGTCGGCGATTGCTGCGAAGTCGTGGTCTGCGAGCTGATGGAACATCCGCGCCGACGTGAAATCCCCGGAGGGTAGCCGCAGCATGAAATCGGCTCCCTCTGCGAGGGTGCTCAAGGTCGATACGCGGAATAGGCCTTGCTCACCCACGAGGCTTCGCCAGGTCTCTTTGGCATCCCCGGTAACGGGAAAACGCATGCGAAGCACGTGTCGGTCGCGCCCGAAATAGTGCTCGAGGTAATACTTCAGAGAACGCAGCTCGTAGGACCATCCACGGCCATGGCTCTCGAAGTCGTCGTCCCAGCTCGCATCGGTGAGGAAGCCGGAATGCACCAGGCGCAAAACCGTACGACCGTCTCGAGCCTCCAGCCGGATGTCCACCGGCAGGGGATGCTCGCCGTCGGGCTCGTCGCGCCAGCTCATTCGGAGATGCTGGCTCGGCTCCCACTCGATGACGCGACAAGGCGTGGTAGCGTCTGCGGGATCCCAGGTCAGGTCGATGGTGCCGCCGACGCCGGGCTGCACCTCGGCCCGCGGGGGAAACCAACGCATCAGCTCGCGCGCCTCGGTCAGTGCGCGCCAGACGACATCGGATTCGGCATCGATGACGATGGTTCGTTCGATGTTCCGGGTCTTGTCATTCATGGTGGGTATCTCGCTGGGAAGGTATCGGGGATGGGTAGGCGCCCAGGAACAGGCAGAAACGGCGTGCGCCCTTGGCCTCAGGACGGTGGTGCTTGCGCACCAGGATCTCCACTGCATCCATCAATTCTTCGGTGAACTCTCTTCGCGATTTTGGATTGGCGAAGCTGATATCGACCTCGATGGCGAGCGTAGAGAGACGCTTCCCTTGACGATCGGCGCGTTCGCGCAAGTTGACGAGATCGCCGAGCGCGGTTGCTACGAGGTTCAAAAGCGTCGCCCACGAAAACCGATCCTGTGGTGTCGCGTCAGTCGTGCGCACCTCCGGCCCGCGCACATAGGCCAATGGCCTCGCGCGATAGAGCCGCTCGGTGAGCCCGCGCTGCGGCCGCTCGCCGGCGATCTCGATGCAGCCCGCCTTCTCCAGCTCACGCATGTGATAGCCCACCCGTTGGCGGGACATATCGAAGCGTCTCGCGAGGTTGACTGCGGAATCCGGTTCGGAAAGTGCGTCGAGGAGCTCCCGGCGTAGGGGTGAAGCCAAGGCACCGAGCTCGTTCTGAGCGAGGATCTTGAACGTTTCCATGGCTGGTAGTTTATTGGAAAAGAATATTTTGTCAATTAGCTGGACAGGACGATTTCGGAACATCCATCATCCTGTTGCTGGCCTTCGGCTGCCGCACTACCCCTCGCCCCACCGTGACGCACATAATCCGCAGGGTACGAATCCGCCCGCTAGGAGTATTTCGCTGCGGCGAATCGCTCCACCAGAAAGTCGATGAACACGCGTATCTTGGGCGGTACATGTTTGTGGTGAGTGTGCACCGCCCACACGGGAGTCGTTCGTGGCACTGCGTCATAGCGCGTCAACACACGCTTGAGCTGCTTCTGTCTCAGCTCATGTCCGATATTCCAATCCGGTAGCAGGATGAGTCCGAGTCCTGCGACCGCCGCTGCCGCCAGCGCATCCGCGCTGCGCGCGTAGAAGTTGCCGCTGGCGCGAATCTCGCGCATGCCGTTCTGGCCGCGAAACTTCCACACGTTGTGTCCGGGGTGATCACGCCAGGTGATGCAGCTGTGCTTTTCCAGATCCTCGGGCGTTCGCGGCGTGCCTTCACGCTTCAGATAGGCGGGGCTTGCGCAGACGATGCGTTGACTCTCACCGATCTTGCGGGCCCTCAAGCTCGAATCGCTGAGCTGGCCCACGCGGATGCCTACGTCGATGCGGTCGGCGACCACGTCGACGACCTCGTCGGTCATCGACATGACCACTTTAATGCCGGGATAACGCCCGAGAAACGCCGGCATCGTCGAGATTACGACCTCCCGTCCAACCCCCGAAGGTACCGACACGCGAAGAATTCCGGAGGGGGAGCCGAGCTCCGAGACCGCGAGCTTCGCTTCATCGAGGTCGAGAATGATCCGTGCTGCGCGTTCGTGGTAGAGCTGGCCTGCCTCAGTCAGGCTGAGCTTCCGCGTCGTGCGTTGAAACAGGCGGACAGTGAGCTCCTCCTCCAGATCGTTGATCTGACGTGAAACCGAGGAGGGCGCCATGTCGAGCTGTCGTCCTGCCTCGGAGAAGCTCCCGGCGTCGACGACCCGAACGAAGGTGCGCATTGCCGTCAGGCTCTCCATCGGCCATCTCCGCCTTCCAAGGCACCGGTGAGTTTATCAGATTGACGCATAAGTCTTCCTCTATCTTTGCGAAAAGTGCATAAGTCCTTTGCTTCTGGACCGGTTTTTCCTTGGCTCGGGGTCCCCTAACTTTACGCCCTGTCAATCCAGTCAGAACGAGGAGCGCAACATGAAAGCATCGGTCATCCACGAATTCGGCAGCTTCGACGTGCTGAAGCTCGAAGACGTCGCCACCCCCGAGCCGCGTGCGGGTCACCTGCTGGTGAAGGTCCTCGCCGCAGGCGTCAACCGTTTCGACCACTATCTCCGGGAAGGCTCGGTGGTTCCCGAGCTTGCCTTCCCGCACATCCTCGGCGCCGACGCGGCGGGGGAGGTGGCCGAGCTCGGCCGCGGCGTGAATGGCTTCGAGCTGGGTGAGCGCGTCGTGGTGGTTCCGGGATATCCGCAGGACGAGTCGGACTACGACATCTATCCGGCGAGCCTTGCGCCGAGCTTTACCCTGCCCGGAATCGGTATCCCCGGGACGTATGCGCAATACATCGAAGTGCCCGCGCGCTATGTGGTCAAAGACGAGACGGGGCTTGCATCCGATGAAATCGCAACGTTGCCGATGGTGCTGGCCACCGGTGTGCGCGCGGTGAAGGAAGTGGGCGGCGTCGAGCCGGGTCACAAAGTGCTCGTGCAAGCCGGCGCCTCGGGATCGGGCAGCATGCAGATCCAGCTCGCGAAAGCCCTAGGCGCCGATGTCGCCACCACTATCCGTGACCAGAGCAAGGCAGATTTCGCTCGCCAGGCAGGCGCGGATTACGTGATCAACATGTCACAGGAGGATCTGGTCGAAGGCATCCAGGAGTGGACCCATGGCCGGGGCGCCGATGTGGTAATCGACAACGTGGGCGGCGATGTGCTTGCGCTGTCGATCGATGCGGCGAAACCCACCGGTGTGATCGTGGCGTTCGGATTCACGGGCGGCACGCAGGTGAGCTTCGACATTCGTAACTTCTTCTTCGCGCAGAAACATCTCCGGGGAACCATGGCGAGCGACAAGCGCGATTTGGAGTACGGACTTTCACTCGCCCGCGAAGGCAAGG
>JAPULC010000477.1 GCA_027295305.1 Gammaproteobacteria bacterium | reverse complement strand
GT
Source organism: Gammaproteobacteria bacterium (assembly GCA_027295305.1). Classification (GTDB taxonomy): domain Bacteria; phylum Pseudomonadota; class Gammaproteobacteria; order Pseudomonadales; family Azotimanducaceae; genus JAPULC01. Next base: position 23,916 of record JAPULC010000477.1, on the reverse strand, counting down.
TCCACCACCCGGGCGAGCAGAGCACCGTGATTCTACCAGTCAGTCGGTGAACGGGCTCGGGTCAACGCCGGACGGCCGGCGACTCGACCTTCAACCCCCGCCCGCGTGTGGTGACATAGAGCTCGAGGCTGAGATATTCCTTTGAGCCGAGGGCATAGGGCTCGGCACGCACGGCTTCGTTGCACCAGGCGAACATGCGGTGGGTCGATCCCAGATCCTCCCACGTCAGACGATAGATCGGAAAGCCGTTGATCTGGCCCTGGCTGATGACATCCCCGCGTAGGCGTTTGCCTGCGTTCTCGACGTGGCAGTTTGCGCATGAGAGATCGAGCTGTCCCCGACGTTGATAGTAGAAGCGTCTACCTTCCTCGAGGAACGGCTCGGCAACCGCCGCGACCTCGACGTTCATTGGCAGGCCTCGTGACTGGTGCGCAACGAGGGTGGTCAGAGCGAGAAGGATCTCAGATTCGTAGGGGACGGCGTCGAGCTGCATCTGCTCGGTACGACAGCGGCTGATGCGGCCCTCCAGATTAATGATGCCCCCCGTCGCCTCGTCGAACCGGGGGTAGTGCGTGCTTGCTCCACGTAGTGACTTCGGTTCACCGTGGCATGACGCGCAGGAGGATTCGTCGGCGCCCTCGCGCGACTGGTAGATGGCGAGGCCATATTCAACCCAGAACATTCCTGGATTTGCAAAGTCGTCGTCCTGCAGCGCGCGGGTCTCCGCACCGAGATACGCGGATCCCGAGCGCGCATCTTGCGCTTTGACCGGAGTCCACAGAATCCACATCAGGGATAACACGATCAGCTTCACTGAACCACGATCTCCGCTTCGGCGAAGATCACCTGGCCGCGATCGTCTTCCCATCGAAACTCGATGCGACCCGATTGCGTCGCGCGGGTGCGGAAGGCGAGATAAGGGTTTGCCGCGATCGGGGCATGAAGATCGGCGCTGAATACCACTTCGCCGTCATAGGTGCAGACGAATCGCTCGATGATGTGGCGCGGGACGCGCTCGCCGCGGTCGCGCCGACCATATCCCGACTCCATCGGGTGCGAGACGAGGGTTCTGATCTCGATGATTTCCCCGCGTTTGGCGCGTTTGGGAACTCGGATGCGTGCCTTCCCCGTCAACTGCGCCATCAGTCGGTCCAGATCTCCTCGAGACACGCGCCCAGCGTGACGATCACGGAAACGCTGTCCGAACGGACGGAACCATCGCTCATCTCGGCGACGGCGAGGACGTTCTGCGATCTCGCGAGACGCACGCGCGTGGAGATCTCCGCGATGCCCGTGCGTGGGCCGAGGTGAAATGTTGCCGCCACCGGTTCCGGGTTGCCTTCGACGAACACGTGCACACGTTCGACGTGTGCTTCCGGCGTCATGGGACTGTCCACACGAATGGTGATAGGTACGGAATTGCCGGTTTCGGCAATCCGCGGAATCTGGAGCGTGATGCCACCGGCAGTCGGGCTGCGAACCCCAATGCGCGAGCGCAGCGCCTCGGTCACGTCGTCGCGGGTAGCGCGTGCAGCAAAGGGATAGACGCAGAGCGCGAGCCCGATCTTGGCCGTGATCTCCAGGACTCGTCGACGGCTCGAGCTCATGGCGCCGCGTTCAATGACATCAGAAACGCCACCACGTCCTCGATTTCCTGGGGGGTGAGAATGGATCGCCCGCGCAATTCGGGATCGATGCGATGAAGACCCTCGACAGCGAGATAGGAAGGCATCGTCGTCGCCGGATTCATGCGCTTCGGATCGACGATGTGTAAACGCACTTCCGCCGGGCTACGCCGCGACCCGATGCCAGCGAGGGTCGGGCCCAGGTTACCGTGAAATTCGCGGTTCGCCAGCGGCATGTCGTGACAGATCGTGCAATCTCCTCGATCGGGGTCCAGGACGATGGCGCGACCGTTTTCCGGATTCCCGGGCTCATTGGTCAGCGGATCGGCGAGCGCGATCTCCCCGCAGATGCCGCCGTGGGTGGCGAGCATCATCAGCAGCGCAGCGAGTCGAAATTTAGTATCCAAACGCGTCCCGCGTGATGTTGGCGTACCAGGAACGCGCGTATTGCGCCTCGAGGGCACGTGTCGCCGCCGGCGCATCGAGAGGGCTGACGCCGCTGGAGCCCGCAACGGTCGACAGACTCTCGTTGCTGCGCTCGTACACCGCCGTGATGCTGATGCCGTAATTCGGGCCGACGAGGCTATAGCAGGTGTTCATGAGCTTGTGCGCAGGCGCTGCTTTGCCGCGCTCGAGCGCAACGATTGCAAATGCACACGCCTTTGCCTGGTTGTTGGCGGAGAACGCCGATTTTGGCATGGGTGCCGCGTTGATCGCATCGCCGATCAGATGAATTCTCGGCACGACTGTGGATTCGAATGCAAGAGGATCGACATTGCACCAGCCTCGCCCCTCATCCAGATTGTTGGTGCGTGCAATTGCAGCGGCTCGTTGCGGGGGCACGATGTTGGCTACGTCCGGCGAGAAATCATCGAAATCCGTGTGCACCGTTTTCGCCTGGGCATCCACACGCACGACCCGTCCGCCAGCGGAACGCGACACCCACTCGATCATCCCGGGATATAACTCCTCCCAAGCATCCATGAATAGCTGCTGCTTGGTGAATGCATCCTTGGCGTCGAGGATGAGAATCTTCGATCGGGGTTTTTCCGCCTTGAGGTACGCCGCCATGAGGCTCGCCCGCTCATACGGGCCGGGGGGACATCGATAGGGATTGTCCGGTGCGCTGATGAGAACGAGACCACCATCATCCATGGCTTGAAGCTGGCGCTTCAGAAGCAGTGTTTGCGCGCCGGCTTTCCACGCGTGAGGAAAGATCTCAGCCGCGGCTTCGTCGTAGCCCTCGATTGCATTCCACACGAGATCGATGCCAGGACTCAACACCAATCGGTCGTAGCTAAGCTGTTCCCCGCTATCGAGGACCACACGCCGCGCCACGGCATCGATGTCGTCGACATGAGCGTGGATGATTTCAATCCCCGCGGCTGCAAGGGCGTCGTAGGCGTGCGTGACCTCCTCGAGACTTCGCATCCCGCCAATGACGCTGTTGCTGAACGGACAGGTCACGAATTGTTGCGCCGGATCTACCAGTGTGACGTGGATGTCAGGATCGGTCCGGCGAATGTAGCGCGCACAGGTGGCGCCACCGAAACCGGCGCCGACGACCACCACGCGCGATTCGCGACGCGATCTCCCGAGGGACTCACACGCCGAGAGCGCTCCTGCCGCGGAAACCGCTCCAAGCCCAACGAGAAAGTGGCGTCTTGAAACCACGCTACTGCGCTCCGGACTCGGCGCTCGAGACGATTGCATCGATGTCTGCGTCGCTCAAGCCCGTGGCAATCAGGTTCATCACCGTGCCGACTCGCGTACCCGAACGAAACGCGATCAGTTGTGAAGCGATGTAGGCGGAGTCAAGCCCCGCGAGCGACGGGATCAACCCTTGACTCACACCGTTTGGCCCGTGGCATGCTGCGCACATGTCGCTCAGGTGGTTCTCACGTTCGTTAGCGAGGGCCGTCGGGCAAATGACGGCCGCCAACAGAAACGTAAGGGCGCGAGTCATCCCCAACTGAGATCCTGGTCTGCCAACGGAAGTCTCCTGACCCGCTTGCCCGTGACTGCGAAGATGGCATTACACACGGCGGGTGCAATCGGCGGCGTCGCGGGCTCGCCCATGCCTCCCCAGGCTTGCTGCACCGGATGAGAGCCGTCCTCAGTGAGACCTTCGATGGTGGTGACTTCTGCGCTCCCGACGGCGCTCACTGGCATCGAGCAAGATCTCACCGGACGACCGTTCAGATGCACGTTGCGCCACACTGGGCGATGCCGCAGCGGTATTTAGTGCCGGTGAGGTTCAGATTGTCTCGCAGGACCCAGAGCAGCGGCGTGTCCGGTTCGACGTCAGCCTGATAGCTCTGGCCGTTGACCTTGATTGATATCACTTGGTTGCTCTCCCCAGATAGCTCAGGACTGTCTCACTCGGCTCAAGGCTCTCACTCGGCTCAGGGCTGTCAGGGCTGCTCCACTCGGCTCGATCCGCCCCCGACGGTGGTCCCATGACTACTCCTCGTCCTGTGGTCGGAACTCGCTCGCCAGCTCCTGCTGCGCTTGCGCCGGCAACTGAGCGTAGTGGCTGAACTCCATCGTGAAGCTGCCTTCACCCCCCGTCAGGGATTTGAGTCGGGAGTGATAGGTCTGAAGCTCGTTGAGTGGCACCTGGCCGCGAATGTCGACGTGGCCGTCGGAACGCATCTCGGTCCCGCGGACCATCCCACGCATGCTGGCAAGGTCGCCGGTGATGTCGCCCATGCAATCTCCCGGCGAGACGATGGAGACGTTGACGATGGGCTCCATGACCATGGGATGTGCCTTGGAGATGGCGTCGAGAAACGCTTTTCTGCCCGCCTGGACAAACGCGATCTCTTTGGAGTCGACGGCGTGATGCTTGCCGTCGTACACGGTGACCTTCACATCCTGCAGCGCGTAGCCCGCAACCGCACCGTGCTCGAGCACCTGGCGAACGCCTTTTTCCACGGCGGGAATGAACTGAGAAGGAATGACTCCGCCCACGACCTTGTTCTCGAACTCGAAGCCGCTGCCGCGGGGCAGCGGCTCTACGCGCAGATACACCTCGCCGAACTGGCCGGCACCGCCGGTCTGCTTCTTGTGACGGTTGTGACCGTCCGCACTTGCGGTGATGGTCTCGCGGTAGGCGATGCCTGGAAGCTGTGTGTCGACCTCCACGTGATACTGCTCGTTGATTCTCTCGAGCACCATGCGCAGATGCAGCTCGCCCCTGCCGCGCAGCACCGTTTCGTTCAACGATGCAATGTGCTCCACCTTCAGCGAAGGATCTTCGGCCTCGAGCGCGTGCATGGCATCGGAGAGTTTCTGCGCATCGTTGTCGTTCTTGGGAGAGATGGCTAAGCCGTACATCGGTGGCGGCAGATCGATCGACTTCAGGTGGAAGTTGTCCTCGTCGTGCGAGTCGTGCAGCACCGCGTCGATGTAGACGTCTTCGGCCCGCGGGATGGCCACGATGTCCCCGGGCACCGCCTCGGCAATGTCGGTGTGCTCACCGCCACAGACCTTCAGCAGATGCTGCACCTTCATCGATTTACGGGCGTCGCCGACATAGAGCTGGCCGCCAGCCTTCACCGTGCCCTGATGTACTCGGAAGATGCCGAGACGTCCCTTGAACGGATCGATATTGATCTTGAACACGTGCCCGATGACGTGTCCTTTGGGATCGCATTGCACGTCCACCACCTCCGCATCGCCGGCTTCGCCCTTGAAGAACGTGGGTGGGTTGCCTTCCGTCGGATTCGGCATGAGCAGAGCGATCACGTTGAGAAGCTGCTCGAGCCCCGCGCCGGTTTTCGCCGAGACGAAGCACACCGGAATCAGATGGCCCTGGCGCAGTGCGGTCTCGAACGCGGCGTGGAGCTGCTCGGGTTTGAGCTCCTCACCCTGCTCCAGATAGAGTTCCATCAGATCGTCGTCGACTTCGACCACCTGATCGATGATCTGCGTGTGTGCCTGTTCCGCCGAGGAGAATCGAGTGCTGGTTCCGTTGGGTGAGAAGTAGCAGTCCACCACGCCACCGCCTTCGGCAGCCGGTAGGTTGAGGGGCAGGCATTCGGCGCCGAAGCGGCTCTGCACGCTCTCGAGCACCGCTTCGAGGTCGACTCGTTCTGCGTCGATCTTGTTGATGATCACGATGCGGCAGAGATTGTTGTCCCTTGCGGCTTCCATGTGCTTCAGCGTCATCATCTCGACACCGGCCTGAGCACTCACCACCACGGCGGCGGTCTCAACGGCTGGCAGCACCGCTTCAGCGCGGCCAGAGAAATCGGGATATCCCGGGGTGTCGATGAGATTGATCTCGGTACCTTCGTGCTCGAGGTGAACCACGGCTGAGTCGAGTGAATGCCCGAGCTTGCGTTCCTGTGGTGTGAAGTCGCACACCGTATCGCCGGATTCGACGCTGCCGGGACTGCCGATGGCGCCGGTTTTCGCGAGCATGGCCTCGGCGAGAGACGTCTTGCCCGCGCTTGCGTGGCCTACGAGGCAGATGTTCCTGATGTTCTCAGTGATGTAGCCCATGGCGGCTTGGTCCTCCCCCAACTGCGGAATTGAAGAAACTTCCCCGACTATACGCAATCTGACCGAGGTCTTTCAAAGCCGCGCTCTGGGGTGGCCTAGTGGCGATGGTGCCGCTGCTGGGGGTGCTCGCCGAGACTCTCGATCCCCTGGGGCTCCCATCCCCGGTCGAGCTTGCGGATGGTGGGGAATGCGATGGCGAGCCAGACGACCGCCACCGCGAGCAGCAGTGCGCTCAGCTGCAGGGCCGAGTCGATGCCGACGTACTCCGCCATCAGGGACATGGGCCCGGCGCCGAGAGGCATCAGCCCGAAACTCATCATGAAGATGCTCATCACGCGTCCGCGCATCTCCGGTTTCAAGGCGAGTTGCACCATGCTCATGTTGAGCGACATGAAGGTGGAGCTGAAGCCGCCGGTGATCACCGCGAGGGGGATCGCCCAGGCCATGGTCTGGCTGAAGGCAAAGAACCCCATGAAGATCGCCCACACGAAGGCGCAGCCGAACATCACCATGCCGTTGGTGGCCGCGTCGCTGAAGCGCGCAAGCGCCAGCGACCCGACGAGCGCGCCGGCCCCCATGGCACCCATCAGCCAGCCCAGATCGTTGGGGCCGCCGCCGAGAACGTCCTGATTGAATGCCGGCATCAGAAACTGCAGCGGCATTCCGAACAGCATCGGCACGAACGCCATCATCATCAGTCCGAAGACGATCTTGTCGCCCCACATGTAAGAGAAGCCGTCGCGGATGTCGGCGAACATGCTCTTCTTCTCACGCTCGGCCGGCGCGCCCTGATAGTGAATCGCAGCCGTGGTGACGATCGAGACGAGGTAGAGCCCCGAGATGATGAAGAAAACCATCCCCACCCCCGCGGTGGAGGTTTTGTCACCGGCGGCCACGATGGCAATGATGGCGCCGGCCGCAGCGGGGCCGACAATGCGTGCCAGATTCATGCTCGACGACGACAGCGCCATGGCATTCACGAGATCGCGCTCGCCCACGATCTCCGGCACGATGGCTGCGCGGGCAGGCATGCTGATGGACATCACCGTGCCGTTGAAGAGCCCGAAGTAGATGAAGTGCCAGAAGGTCACGCTATCGGTGTAGATGATGATGGAAAGGCCTAACGTGGCGACGAAGTTGAGCGTCTGGCCCGCCAGCATCACCCATTTCTTGTGCAGGCGATCGGCGATCACTCCGCCGAACAGCGAGAATAGGAACGAAGGGGCCATGAAGGAGAGCAACACCCAGAAGAGCGCCATCGGCGAGCTGGTGAGGGCGTAGATCAGCCAGCCGCGTGCCACCATCTGCATGCTGAAGGCGAACGAAGCGGCGAGACTCGAGACCCACAACAGGCGATAGTCACGATGCCTGAGAGAGGAGAACATCGCGCGCGTGAACATCGTGCCACCGCCATAGCCGCTGCGGTCGCCCACACCCCCCGCCATGTCGGGAGCTCGTCTCAAACAGGGATCTCCAGATGTACGCCTTCGTGCCCCTACCCAGGGCACGAAGGCACGAAACAGCACATTTTAGCGAATCCGGCGGCCCGTTGCAGGCAACACCGGTCGTCGTAGGGCTACGGTCTGCGGAAGAGCAGTGTGAATCGGTCGGTGTTACCGGTGACGCTGCGCCGCCCCACTTCGTAGATCAGCTCGTCGTCGCGGCGATAGTGCAAGGGTGAGAAGTCCACAAGCTCGAAGCCCACAGACTGAATCTCCTTGATCATCATCACGGGATCCATGCGCCGGCCATTCTCGACGTCGTCTCGCTGCATGTGCCTGCGGGTGTGGTCCACCACACCGTAATGCGCCCCGGGTTTCAGAGACCCGAACACGGCCTGCGCGATGGCGAGGCGACCTTCCTCGGTATAGTTGTGGAGGTTGCGAAACGTGAGGGCCAGATCGATGTCCTCGACGTCGAACGAGAACTCGCCGAGCAGCCTACGTCCGCCCACCCGTTCTGAAGAGACGTCGACCTCAACGACTTTTACACCCTCGAATCCAGGTTGATTCAGCAGGTTGCGCTGGACGCCCGCAGTCCCCATGGCGACGAACAGCACTCCGTTTTCGCGCAGCACGGGGGCGAGCAGCTTCGTGTACCAGCCGCCGCCGGGAACCAATTCCAGCACCCGCATGTCGTCGGTGAGCCCGAAGAAATCCAGAGTCTGGATGGGCCGTCGATTTCGATCCCGTGCGCGCTCTGCGTCGGTGCGAATCGAGCTTTCCATGGCGGCCCTGATCTTCTCGCCCGTCGGCGAAAGCTCACGCCGCGCCGCGGGTTGGGCGCTGACGTCAGCGGCGATCCATACGAGCAGCGAGAGGGCGATTACGCTTGTGATTCCGGCATTCATCGATTGGGTCCTCGGTCCATGGGATAGGGCTGCCAGCGTTCCAGGTCCGCCCGCGGCAGCACTGCAGGATTGACGGCGCTTCGCGGCCAGCGTCCGGTGAGCGCAAGGGCAACCTCGCGCCCCACCCGCCGTCGAGTCTCGGGGCGCATGCGGCTCGTAGCTGAGGCCACATGGGGTGTGACGATGACGTTTGCAAGGTTCAGCAGCGGGTTCTGTGGATCGGCGGGCTCCTGCTCCAGCACGTCGAGGCCGGCGGCGGCGATGTTGCCTGAGCGCAACGCCTCGATCAGCGCCGCCTCGTCCACCGTGGGACCGCGCCCCGTGTTGACGAGAACAGCGGTGTCTTTCATCTGATTGAACTGCTCTGTGCCCATGAGATGACGTGTCTCGGCGTTCAGCGGCGGATGCATCGAGACGTAGTCTGAACGCTCGAGCAGCTCGCCGAGGGACGCGATGGGCTCGACGCCTTCGGAGGTCATCTTGAGCTCACTGACATAGGGATCGTTTGCGATGACGTGAAATCCGAAGGGCTTTGCTCGGCGAGCGACTGCGCGTGCAACGTTACCGAACGAGATGAGTCCGAGAGTCTGTCCCCACAGTCGCGGGATCTCCGAGAGCAGCGGGCGACCTCTTGACCATTCGCCCTCGCGCACCATGCGATCCATCTCCTTCACGCGTCTGGCGGTTGCAAGCAACAGCATCATCGCGTGATCGGCCACCTCCTCGATGAAGATGTCAGGCGTGTTGGTGACGACGATGCCTGCCTTCGTCGCTGCGTCCACGTCCACCATGTCGACGCCGACGCTGCCGACGCCGATGACCACACACTTGTCGAGCCCTTGGATGATCTGCGCGTTGATTTGGATTCCCCACGACGTGATCACGGCCTCTGCGTCCGCCGCGCCCTTGATGAACTCTTCCTCGGTATCGGCGTGAGTCTCCACGATCTCGGCACCGATGGGCGTGAGCGCCTCGAGCTCGTAGGTGTAGCGCTCACTCAAGGTTCCCTGTGGTTGCGCGCGGCTCGGCAGGTTGACGACAACCTTCTTCTTCATGTGACTTTCCCTCCAAAAAAGCGCTTCGATAATTTCCTCGCGTACTTCTTGACCTTCTTGGCGGCCGCTCTAAGCGTGGCTTCATATATCGTCGCCTGATCCGGGTTTGCAGTTGCAAAGGGCGGAAGGGTAAGCCGGGCGAGCCTGCGGTTGCAACGCACCGGTGGAGCGCGACATGATGGGCGTGGCCCACCATGGGACGCCTTGCGCGCCAGGAGCTGATGGCGGCGCGGGAAGATACGAAGGTCGAGGCGGTGGAACCTAGTGTACTTATGTTACAGCAGACCAGCCTGAGCCTTCTCCAGGCGAGACGGCGGTGAACCGGCAATGGAAACCTCTCCCACACCAGAAGCCGCTCCTGCACCAGACGCCATCTCGGGTTGAATCGGCGTGACGTCGTCGTCGACACCCACACTGGTATTCGACGGCGAATGCGGGTTATGCCGCTATCTGGTCGACTATGCGCGCGCCGTCACCGGCGGGCGAGTGCGGTATGCGACCTTTCAGGAGGTAGCATCCGACTACCCGGACGTTACGCTCGCCGAATTCGAACGTTCCGTCCAGCTCTTTGAAGGTGATCGTCGCTTTCAGGGGGCCGAAGCGGCGTTTCGATGCATAGCTACCCAACCGCGGTTCGTTCCGTGGCTTTGGTGCTATCGAACAATCCCCGGGTTCCCGCGCGCATCGGAGTGGGCTTATCGTTTCGTCTCGACTCATCGGCCGCAGGTCTTGGCTATCCTGCGGCCGTTGTTCGGTGGTCGACTCGAGCCTGCCAGCTATCGGCGCGTAGCCTGGCTGTTTCCAAAGCTCCTCGCGTGCGTATTTCTGATTGCCTTCGTCTCCCTGGTGATTCAGGCCCCGGGATTGTTTGGCAGCGAAGGCATCCTGCCCGTAGCGGATTTCCTGTTCGCGGTGGAGGAGAGCCTCGGGCCCGAGCGTTACTGGTGGCTGCCGTCCCTGTTCTGGCTCTCCGCGAGCGATGCCATGCTCTATTGGGTCACCGTAGTGGGGATGCTGGGTGCGACGCTCATGTTGTTTCACTCGGCGTCGGCCCTCGGTGCGCTGCTGGCTTACGTTGCGTATCTTTCATTGTTCCACGCCGGCCAGACGTTCATGGCCTTCCAGTGGGATCTTCTACTTCTCGAATGTGGTGTGGTTGCCGTGGTCATGGCACGTCACACCCGTCTCGGTATCTGGCTGTACCGGCTACTGATGTTCCGATTCATGTTGCTCTCCGGCGTGGTGAAGCTGGCTTCCGGAGACGATACCTGGCAATCGCTGACCGCCCTTGGGTATCACTTCGAGACGCAACCCCTGCCGACGGTGCTTGCGTGGTACGTGGACAAGCTTCCGGATGCCGTGCTGATGGCCGCGGTGGTTGCGATATTCGTCATCGAGCTGGTGCTGCCGTTTTTTATTTTCGGGCCGAGGCGATTACGTGTGGTGGCGGTCTTCGGTTTCGCAGCGCTGCAAGTGACGATTCTGCTGACCGGAAGCTACAACTTCTTCAACCTCCTCACCCTCATCGTGTGCCTGCCACTGCTCGACGATCGCGCGCTCGCGCGCTGGCCGAGCGGCGAGCTCGACGAGCGGCGTCCTGGCTCGCGTATGGCAAGACGCGGATGGGGCACTCTCGGCGCCGTGCTCGTGATGCTTGGACTGCTTCATCTGCAGCTTGGATTTCATGGCGGATCCGCGTGGACGCGGCAGCTCGCTGCGTGGACGAGTCCTCTCCATGCGGTGAATGGCTACGGTTTGTTCGCAGTGATGACGACCGAGCGCCTGGAACTCGTGGTGGAGGGCTCGCGCGACGGCCTCGACTGGCGCGCCTATGAGCTGCCCTTCAAACCAGGCGATGTGTCGAGGCCACCTCGGCTTGCGACGCCGCATCAACCGAGACTCGACTGGCAGCTTTGGTTTGCGGCGCTGACGTCGCGTGACAACGTGCCCTGGGTCAATGGCCTGGTGGTGCGGATGCTGATGGGATCTCCGTCGGTGATGACACTGTTCTCGCACGATCCGTTCCCGGGTCAGCCGCCGACGTTCCTGAGGATTCGTGTCTATCGCTACGAGTTCACGAGCGCAAAGGAGCGTCGTGCGAGCGGCAACTGGTGGCGACGCACCCTTATCGGAGACTGGTATCCCGAAATCCAGATGAGAGTACGCCGAGCCTCTTGACGGCGCGGTTCGCCCTCGTAAAACCGTTAGCGCGCCGCACTCAACTTGGCGCGCCCCGCCCCAACGGCGTCATCGAGCCGCATCCCCACAGTGATGATGTGTGGGTCCAAAAGGCGCATAATGCGACACCGGGATGGCATCCAGGGAGGCTTGATGGGCTACGAGCAGATTTTGTTCGAAAAGCGTGGCGCCGTGGGGCTGATGACGCTCGATCCATCCGAGGCTGATCTCGCCCTCGTGCAGCAGCGCGAAGCAGAACGATTGTTGCTTGCCTACGAGTCGCCCGAGCACCGCGTGGCGGTACAAGTCTTCATCGAAAAGCGCAGCCCTGACTTTGGTGGGATGAGAAAATCCTCCGACGCGGAATGACGAGCGAGATCCTAATTTTCATTGGCTCGGGACTGCTCGTCGGCTGCTGCATCGGTGGCGTCGTGACAGCTCTGATTGTTCGCCGGCGCGCGCGCAGTGCGTACGAGGAGGGCATGCGCCTCGGCGCAGCGGAGCAGGCCACGGAGAGGCGATTGTTGGAGGAACGGCTCGGCGGACGATTGCGCGAGATCCGGCAGCTGGAGCGGCGTCTGAACGAAGAGCGCTCACAGGTTGCACGACACAGCGAGCGCCTGGAGAGCCTGGCAGCGGCAAAGGCGTCGGCCGAGACTGCCGCTCGCGAAGCGGCGAGTCGTATCGCGACGCTCCGTGACGAGCTCGATCGGCTTCGTGGCAGTCATCAGAATCTTCAAACGCGCGCGGCAGGGGCAGACTCGCGCATTGCTATCCTCGAGACCCAGCTTTCCGAGTCGAAGCGGGTGCACGTCGAGAAGGAGGCATTACTGAAGGAGGCTGGAGAGAACCTCAAGCAGGAATTTCAGCTTCTTGCGACCCAGCTTTTCGAGGAGAAGGGACACCACATCGGTGAGCAGAATCGCCTCGCGTTGGACGCATTGCTTTCACCGTTCAAGGATCAGATCGCCGAGTTCCGCCGGCGCGTGGAAGATGTTTATGTCACCGACAGCAGGGAGCGGGCGTCGCTGCTGACCGAGATACGTAACCTGCACAAGGCGAGCGAACGCATCAATCTCGAAGCGGCAAACCTCGCTCGCGCGCTCAAGGGTGACAAGAAGATACAGGGTAACTGGGGCGAGCTGGTGCTCGAGCGGGTGCTCGAAGAGTCCGGGCTGCGCAAGGGTCACGAATATGAGACTCAGCTCGGCCTGCGTAATGACGAAGGGGATCTGAAACGTCCCGATGTCATCATTCACTTGCCGGGTGACAAGGACGTGGTGGTCGATGCCAAGGTGTCGTTGGTGGCGTACGAGCGTGCGCTCGCGACCAGCGACGAGGCGGATCGAGCGGCGCATCTGGCGCAGCACGTGACCGATCTGCGGTTGCAGGTCAGGCGTCTCGCCGGGCAACGCTATGACGAGCTTCCGGGAGTGCGGAGTCTCGACTTTGTGCTCCTGTTCGTGCCGGTGGAACCTGCCTTCAACGTCGCCGTGGAACAGGAACCGCAATTGTTCACAGATGCGTTTTCGCGGCGCATCATCATCGTCAGTCCCACGACGCTGATGCTGACCTTGCGTATCATTCACAACGTCTGGCGCTACGAGAAGCAGAACCGCAACGCGCAGGAAATCGCTCGCCGGGCGGGCTCGATCTACGACAAGCTGCGCGGGGTCGTGGAGGACATGGACAAGGTCGGTCAGAGTCTTCGGGTGGCGGGCAAGAGCTACGATGCAGCCGTCAACAAACTACGCCACGGTCGTGGCAATCTGGTGAAGCAGGTGGAGGAATTTCGCGGGCTGGGGGCCGAGGTGCGTCGCGAGATGCGGCGCGAGGTGATCGACGAAGCCGATGGCGAGATCGAGAGCCCCCGTCTCCACGTCGTTTCCGACGAAGGTCCGGGTCAATGAAAGCCATCGAAAGCAGAGCGGCCTGGCGAGTCGATGAGCTGGGCTCGGAGCAGGCATTGGTGGTGGCGCTGACGCAGCACGAACGGCGATCCTTCGATGTGGCTCTGCTGGCTGCCAGACGAAGTGGATTGGCACTCACGGACATTTCCCGCGAGGACTTCCCCCTGACCGGCTGCGAGGGCCTAATCGACCGATTGATACGCGAGATCCGCGACGGTCGCGGCGCGCTCATCCTACGCGGACTGCATCGCCACATCGCCGATCCGCAAGCCGCGGCCGTGCTCTTCTGGGGGTTGGGGCAGCATCTCGGCATTCCCGAGCCTCAGGATGCCGAAGGCGCGCTTCTGCATCACATCCGCGACATCGGCGCCGACGTCAGAGGCACCGACAACATTCGCGGCTTTCAAACGCATCATCCGCTCGCCTATCACAACGACGGCGGTGATTTCTTCATGCTTTATTGCCTCGAGCAGTCGCAGGCCGGTGGCGACAGCATCCTCGTGAGTGCGGTTAGCGTCTATAACGAGATCGTGCGTCGGCGCCCGGACCTTGCCCGGGTGCTATGCCAACCGTTCGCATTCGACGCGCGGGCCAATCAGCGCCCTGGGGAGAGACGAGTGCAGGACGCGCCGATCTTCAGCGTTGAAGACAATCGCCTGCATGTGCTCTACAAGCGAGGTTATATTCAGCTCGCACAACGCTTCGAAGAGGTTCCAAGGCTCACGGCGGCGCAGACGGAAGCCATGGACCTGATGGACGAGTTGTGTGGCGATGCGCGCTTCTGTTTGCGCTTTCGCTTGCAACCCGGCGATATCGAGATCGCCAACAACTTTCTCATACTGCACGGACGCACCGGCTACGAGGCTACCGAGCCGCGCCACCTCCTGCGCCAATGGCTCACCCTGCGCGAAGGATCCCCCATTCCAGAGGTTCTATCCAGAACGCGGGAATTCGGCCTGACGTGGGAGCGTCGGCAGCAATTGCATGCTGCCGACTGATGAAGCGCTAATGACCGGTCCGTCGCCGCTGCCCGTAGGAGCGGCTTCAGCCGCGATTTCATTGGGCTCGCAAGGTTCACCCATCGCGGCTGAAGCCGCTCCTACAGTGAAATAGCGTTTGATCAGGACGTCTTATTCGATCCGCCCGTGAGATGAGCCGGATCGAGCAGCCGCTCGAGGGCTTCGCGCTCCATGTCGGTGTCTTCCACGGCCACGTCGATGACGGGGCGCTTCTCGTCGTACGCGCGCTTGGCGATTGCTGCCGCCCGCATGTAGCCAATGCGCGGCGCGAGCGCCGTTACCAAAATGGGATTGTGCTTGAGCGGTCCTTCGATTTTCTCGAGGTTGACCTTGAAGTCGCGCACGGCACCATCGGCCAGATGGCGAGCCGCTTCGCTCACGAGTGTCATGCTCTGCAGAAGATTGAAAGCGATGACGGGCAGCATGACATTGAGTTGAAAGTTGCCGCTCTGTCCGGCAATGGCAATGGTGACGTCGTTGCCCAGTATCTGGGCGCATGCCATGGCCACGGCTTCCGGTATCACGGGATTGACCTTCCCGGGCATGATACTGCTGCCCGGCTGCAACGTCGGCAGCTCGATCTCGGCGAGGCCAGCTAACGGGCCGCTGTTCATCCAGCGTAAATCGTTGGCGATTTTCATGAGCGCGACGGCGCAGGTCCTCAACTGACCCGATAGCTCCACCGCCGTATCCTGACTGCTCAATGCCTGAAAGGGCGACTTGGCAGACGTCAGGGGGAGGCTCAAACGCTCTCCCAGTCGACGGATGACTCGGTCGGCGAATTCGGGATGGGTGTTGATACCCGTGCCGACGGCGGTGCCACCCAGAGGAAGCCGATGTAGACGAGGCAAAGTGGACGCGATCCGCTCTCGCGAGAGTTCGATCTGCGCGGCCCATCCCCCGATCTCCTGTTCGAGGGTGATGGGCAATGCGTCCATTAGATGCGTGCGTCCGGTCTTGATGACGCTCGCCAGCGTCTTTGCCTTCTCGCGCAGACACTTCTCGAGATGCTCGAGCGCGGGGATGAGGTTGTCACGTACCTCCAGAGAGGCGCTCAGATGGATGGCGGCCGGAATCACGTCGTTGCTGCTCTGGCCGAAATTCACGTGATCGTTGGGGCTCACTTCCCGTCCCAGCTCCCGTGTCGCAATGTGCGCGATCACCTCGTTGGCGTTCATGTTGGTGCTGGTGCCGGAACCGGTCTGAAACACGTCGATGGGAAACTGGTCGCGATGCTCGCCCGCGACGATCTGCTCGGCAGCCTTTTCCACCGCGTCGGCGATTCCAGACTCGAGGGTACCGAGTTCGGCATTGACGTGGGCGGAATCGGATTTGATCATTGCGATACTGCGGATGAAGGCCCACGGCAAAGTGAGACCGCTCAGGCGGAAGTTCTCGATCGCTCGCTGAGTCTGCGCACCGTAGAGGGCATCGCCGGGCACCACGATCTCGCCGAGGCTATCGCGTTCGACGCGGTCGTTGCTCATGATGGCCCATCCCTCGACGGGTCCGTACTGGAGGGATCGAGTGCACGCCGGGTAGCGTCATCGGCGGCGAAGAAAGTCTCTATTCGCAGCTCCTGCACCGTGACGTCTTGAGGCGTGCCGAAGCTCGAAAGCACGGTGAAAAAGGACAGTTGCATGTCGTCTTTCTTTAGCTCCAAGGGTAGAACGGGCGCCATCATAGCGCTCTTTTCTGTAGCAGATTCGTCATGAGCGAAAGGATAGCCGAGTAACTCCTCGTGCAGCGCTTGAAGCTCGGGATCGAACGGCATGTCGTTCATCTGTCGCCTGAGACGCAGCAGCAACGCATTGGCTACCTCGGCCCGGTTCACGATGTAGCGCGACATGCCGTCGGGGTGGAACGTCAGCCGAAGGATGTTGGGCCGATCGGTGAGTGTCTGGTTGTCCGGGTCGATGAAGGCGGCAAACATCTCCGTCGCCTTCTCGTTCGTGCGCACCAGATTCCAATGCACGTCGAACGCGATGGCCGGGTGCGGCAATGCGGAAGCGAGGAGCATGTCTATCGCCTGGTCGATACGCCGCAGGTCTTCGTGGCCGAGAGGTCGCTCGCGGTATTCTGCCGCGAAACCGGCCGCTACCAACAGACGATTGCGCTCGCGCAAAGGCAGCTCGAGCACCCTCGTGAGATGCAAAACCATTTCCCTGCTGGGGTTCGAGCGGCCGGACTCGAGGAAGCTCAGATGGCGCTGCGAGACGCTCGATTCCAGTGAGAGTGCCGACTGGCTGAGCTGACGATGCTGGCGCCACTTCTGAAGTAGCTCACCGAAGCGTTGCTCTGTCGGGGTGACGAGGGCCACACACCGATGATAACCATCCTCGAGAAGCGGCTCCAATGTTCTCGACGTACGTTTTTCGCGCGCTGGAGCCCTCGATTCCCGCGGGTTTCGTTCCCCCTATGCATGTCCAAGCATCGCTATTGCCCGCGAGCGAGGACTGGAGCGCTACTGAGCGCGCCGCGGAGGGGCGAGCGCGAAGCGCCGATAACGATAGAAGAAGACCATCAGCCCGAGGAGCGCGACGAGGGCAGGGGCGAGCACGATGTTGAGGATCTTCAGCCGCGTGCCGAGGGCCTCGATCTCGCGGTTGAGCTCACGGCGCACGCGGCGCAACTCACGTCGGGTCTCCACTCGCTTCGACTGAAAATCCCTGAGCAGCTGGAGCTGCTCAGGGGAGAGCCCACCAACGCCTTCGGCGCCCTGAGCTTCGAGCTCCGTTAGCTCCGCGTCCAACTCGTCGAGCTGTCGTCGCAGCGCGCGTTCCTTTACGACCACCCGCTCGTCGGCCTGTCTTCGAAGCGCCTGCACCCGCGTGAACGGCCGAGAATGACCTTCCCTCGCACGCAGCCCGACGAGTGCGGTGGTGCCGGCAAGATGATCCACTGCGTTCAACACGAAGTTGCCGTTGCCCGCCCATGGTTTCGGCAGCGGTGTGCCGAGAAATGTCTCGACAGTGACCCAAAGAATATCGCTGAGCATATCGGTGTCGGCAACGACGATCGCGCTGATGTCGCCTTCGGTGAGAAAGCCTTCGTCATCGCCCAGAGCCGGCGCGGATTCGAATGCGCTTCTCGCGTGCCCGGTGATGCGTGCCGCGAGGGTCAGCTTGGAGTCGGCGCCCACGAATCGTTCCCGAAGCAGTGCGGGATCGGTGAGGAGGGTGAGATTCTCGGCGACGATGAATCCGGCATCACCGCTGGTTTGGATGAGTGGTTCTACGGTGAGGCCTTCGGTGACGCGGATGATGAGTGCACCCGCGGTAGCGAGATTGATGCGCTCGATACCGGCGGATACCACATCGTCGGCGTTCATGTTGGCACGACCGAGAGACAGCATTCCCAGATGACGTACCGGGCTGCCCCGCGGTCCTAGATTCACGTTCATTGCGTGCTGCGGGTCGCCCACGATGCGTTGCGAATCCATGCTGATGCCCCAGGCCGCCAACAAGGGATCGAGATTGGATGATGGATCCTCCGCGGGGAACGGCATTCCCGGAGCGCTGAGATCCATGTCCATCTCTGCGTGAGGATCTATGAACACGAGCAGGCGCCCGCCGCCGAGGACGAACTGATCCAACGCGAAGAGCTCGGCCTCGCCGAGGGATTTCGGATGCACGAGCAGGAGCACCTGTGCTTGCGCCAGCGCATCGGCATCCTCGAGATCCAACTCACGCACATCGAATAACGAACTGAGCTGCTCGATGGCGATCCATCCAGGGGTCGCGCGTTGCTGCTCGTAGTCGTAGCCGGGGCCAACGCGAAGCTCCGAGATCAGTCCCACAACGGGCCGCTCGACGAGACTCACGCTGTGAATCAGCTTGAGCAGCTCGTATTCGAGGAAGGCTTCGCGGTCCGGGGGTAGGAAGCGAATGATCTCGCGACGCGCTTCGGTACGTGCCACCAGTCCGAGATAGACGCCATCACCGGCAATGTTGACGGGTACGGCGTCGAGCCCTGCGACTCTGGCAGCATCTTCCTCGTCCGAAAACGGTTCGGGATCGTGGACGCTCAACGTGAGCCGGGCCGGTGCGATGTGCATGAATTCCCGCAACAGCTCCTCGACTCGCAGCGCGTGGCGACGCACCGCGGGGAGTCCTTCGGAAAGGGTGGCGGAGAAGTACAGATCCAAGCGCACGGGTTGCGACAGTTGGCTCAGCACCTCGATGGTGGCAGGAGAGACCGTGAACATACGGTCTTCGGTGAGATCGATGCGAAAGCTCACGAGCACGCGCTGGAGCGGGTAGCTTGCCACCATCGTCGTCACGATGACCGCGATGAGGGTGAAGACCTTGACGAGGTGCCGGCTCATCGTCACGTCTTCTTCAGCTCGATCATCAGACCGGTTGCTACGAGCCAACCCGCGATCTGCACGGTGAAGAACGCGAGATCGCGAATCTCCAACACACCACGGCCAATGGATTGGAAATGCGTCTGATAGCTCATGGCGGCGATCGCGTCGATCACGGGCGAGGCAACCATGCCGCGGAATGCAACGAGCACCTGAGGCAGACCGACGATCAGAAGCAGGAAGCCGAGGGTCGCCGTCAGCACGAAGGCGACGACCTGGCTGCGGGTGGCCGCGGACAGACAACAGCCGAGTGCAAGATATGCGCCGGCCATCAGCCAACTACCGAGGTAGTTGGCAACAATCACACCGTTGTCGGGGGACCCGAGATAGTTCACCGTGATCCAGATCGGCACCGTGAGAGCGAGGGCAATGGCGATCATGATCCAGCCGGCGAGAAATTTTCCGATGACCGCCTGACCGATGGAGACGGGGAGGGTGAGCAGAAGCTCGAGGGTGCCGGTGCGACGCTCTTCGGCCCACGAGTTCATCGACACCGCGGGTACGAGCAACAGATACAACCACGGGTGGAAGTCGAAAAACGGCGTGAGCTCAGCCTGACCACGCTCGAACATCCCGCCAAGATAAAACGTGCACACACCGTTCAATACCAGAAAGATCACGAGGAAGACGTAAGCGAGCGGTGTTGTGAAATAGCTCGCGAGCTCCCGGGCGGTGATGGTCGCGACGCGATTCATTCGTCGGCGTCGGTGGTGAGCCGGCGAAACACCTCGTCAAGACGCCCGCGCTCGATGTAGAGCTCCGAGACCTGGAGGTCGCGAGGCAATGTACCGTTGCGAAGCTCTGCGATGAGTGCCGATGGATCCTCTGTCACGAGGGTCCAGCCGCGACCCTCCGTGTCGCTTGGTTCGGCTGCCCGCACGGTGCTCAGCCGCTCCAGGTCGGTTACCGATATGCGCTGGTCGAAGCGAACGTTGACGGCGCCGTGATAGCGCGAGCGGCGGGCAAGGCTTTCCGGAGTTTCGTCCACGAGCTTGCGACCCCGGTGCATGACGATGACGCGGGTGCACAGCGCTTCCACTTCCTCGAGGATGTGAGTGGAGACGATGACGATGCGATCCGACGCGAGCTCACGAATGAGCTTGCGTACTTCGTGCTTCTGATTCGGATCGAGACCGTCGGTGGGCTCATCCAGAATCAGACCGCGGGGCTCATGCAGGATTGCCTGAGCGAGGGCGACCCGGCGGCGAAAACCTTTCGAAAGGGTGCCGATGGGTTGTCTCACGATCTCCTGCAAAGACAGCCGCTCACACACCACTGCGATTCGCTTGCGCAGCCGCAGACGATCCATCCCTCGAAGGCGTCCGACGAACCCGAGCATCCCACGTGGCGTCATCTCCGCGTATATCGGAGCGCCTTCCGGGAGGTAGCCGAGCAGCGCTTGCGCGACAATGGGCGCCTGCACGATGTCGCTCCCGAAAACGCGCACCCGCCCGGCGGAGGGCGCGAGGAACCCGGTAATGAGCTTCATCGTCGTGCTCTTGCCGGCGCCATTGGGTCCGAGCACTCCGAGGACCTCCCCGGGGGATACGGTGAAGCTCAGCTGGTCCACTGCACGAATGGGGCCGAAGTCGCGAGTAAGAGCCTCGATTTCGATCATTAGCGGCGTCTATGAAGATTGCCGAGGTATTCGGGCGCTGATTGTAAGGATTTTGTAAGTCTCATTTTTGGCAGTTCTTACAAGCTACTTACAGAGTTTCTCTAAGCCACGCCTTAGTGTCCGAGTTGTCACACGCCTGTTGTATTGCGTGGAGGATTTGACAATGTTGGTACTCACGAGGAGGACCGGGGAGTCGATCATCATCGACGACACGATCGAGATAAAAGTCTTGAAGATCAAAGGTAGCCAAGTGCACCTTGGAATCGACGCCCCACGGGAAGCAATCGTTCATCGCAGGGAAGTCTGGCTTCGGATTCAGGCGGAAAAGAGCGTCGCCAACGATCATTGATCGTCCACTGCGCGACGCCAATCCTTGGCGCGACGCCAATCCTTGCTGCCTTCACGGCATCTCGCTCGGCTCACGATCCAGCACTGTCAGAAACGGTGGTGCTTCGATGAGCGCATATGGGTGAATGTGATGGGCGTCGAGGGCGCCTCGGGTCGGTCGGACCTGCTCGAGCTCCTCGCGTCGTAGCTGCTCGGCCGAGGGTTTGAGAAACACCGAATCGAGGGTTCGCCATATTTCACCCACCTCCTGAAGCTCGCCGAAATGGACGATGCTCTCACAGGTGCTTCCCTGATATTCGCGCACTTCGATCTCTTTAATCGGGGCCCAATGGCTGAACTCCAACGTATCGCTCGCGGCGAACATCACCACCATTGCTCGATCGCGTGAGCGGGCGAGCATGTGCTCTTCGCGCGCCAATATCCATGGATGCGATTGAGTGAAAGATCCGCCGCTCGTGGGACTCTCCAGAATCACCTGAAGTGCCTTGCCATCAACGGTGGTGGCCACGCAGACGTCGTGGTAAGCCATTGGGTGTACACCTCCCACTTTCGACCCACTATGGTAGAGCGCCAGCTGCCAAGCATACTGTAAATTCATCCAGCATCGTGTGGTAGACTCCGAGCGCAGAGCAACAAGGAATCTCGAAAAACTCTGTTGTGTGGTCAAGCCTTCGTGTGTGGGAGCGGCTTTAGCCGCGAATCATGGGCTTGGCGGGTTGAAAGACTCGCGGCTGGGCGCCCCCGGCTGAAGCCGCTCCCACAGAGTTTTCCCCACAGGCGAAGACTAATGGGACAGGCCGCGGCGTTCGTGGATCGTGATGCGCAGGATGTGCCTTACTACGTGCGCAATTTCCTCAGTCTGATCCACTGTGTGCTCGACCGCTATGGAGATCTGCTGAGTGCCGACGAGCAGCAGCTGATTCGGCGCCTGGACATCCTCGATCCCAATGCTCGACGCCTGTACGTACGACTCATCTGTCGTAAGGGACCGGTGTTTCGATGCGATCGCCTCGACTATCCGGAGATCGATGTGCGGCGTGCGCTGGATCGGCTGAGCTTGGAGGGACTCCTCGAAAGACGACCCGAGCTTCCCCTCCGAGATCTTCTATCAATGCTCACCGTGGCCGAGCTGAAAGCGCTGCTCGCCGATCTCGGCGCGAGCAGGCTCGGGCGTAAGCTTGAGCTGGTCGAGCGCCTCGTGGAGTATGAATCCGAGTTTCCTCTGGCGTGCTATCTCGACTGGTGCACGCCCTTGCGCCAATGCGAAATGGAGCTGTTCCAACTGCTCTTTTTCGGCAACGACGAGCAGAGTCTCACGGACTTCATACTCGAAGAGATCGGAGTCGTTCGCCACGAGAGCTATCGTATCGATGCCGCGCAGCGCCTGTTTGACGATCGCTGCACGGTGGAGGAGCTTCGCAACCTCTACAGGCTCGGCGACGAGAGCAAAGCGCACATTGAGCAGGGCGAAAACGAGGCTCTCGGTGTGGTTCGTGATGCGCTCTGGGAGTCGCGCACGCATCCGGAGCTCGAGCGTAAACGCAGCCGCATTCTCAACCGCATCGGCCATTACTTCGAACGCCGCAAGGCATTCGATGACGCACTTTCGGCCTACGCGCGTAGCGGGCTACCGCCGGCCCGCGAGCGACGGGCACGTATCCTGACAAAGCTCGCGGACGAGTCCGGCGCGTTGCGGCTCTGCGAAGCGATCCTGCGGGATCCGCACGACGAGTTCGAGGAGCGCTTCGGCGCCCAGTTCGGCGCGCGGATCAGAGGCGAGAAGCGCAGACGTCCCCAAGTGGTTCCGCTGCGCCGGCTATGGTTGGCTCACCCGCCGATGTGGCCGGTAGAGGAAGTGGCTGTGCGGCAGCTCGAAAACGAGGGCTGGTGTGCGCATTACGTCGAGAACCACCTGCCGAACGCGCTATTCGGTCTCGCGTTCTGGGATGTGATCTTTCATCCATTGAAGGGTGTGTTCCATCATCCGTTTCAATTTGGGCCATCAGATCTTTTCCGCCCGCAGTTTCGCGCGGCGCGCGCCACGCTGGTCGACGAGCGTCTGCGGGAAATCGAAGCCGGTGACGTGGACCGCATTCTCTGCACTTACGATGCTAAGCACGGGATCGCGAACGCCCTCGTGAATTGGCGTCGACTCGAGCGCGACGTGATCGAGCGAGCCCTCGAGTGCATTCCGGGTACCCACCTCTGTGCCATCTTCGATCGTCTGTCGCGCGATCTCGCCCGAAATCGATCGGGATTTCCGGATCTTCTGTTGCTGGATCCAATCTCACCCCAGTACAAATTCGTGGAGGTGAAGGGAATGGGGGATCGGTTGCAGATTCACCAGAGTCGATGGATGGCACACTTTATCGAGCATGACATTCCCGCGGAGCTCCTGCGCATCGTGTGGTCGTGATGAAGGTCTCGGTTACCGAGCTAGCGCACTTCATTCATCGGCGCGGCGACATTCACTTTCGATACGATCGCAACGTCGAGCCAGCCGAGGGGATACGCGCACAGAAAGCACTACAAGGCTCCCGTCCGGAGGGCTATCTGCGTGAGGTGGTACTGTCCCTCGAGCTCGAAGGTGAGCCGAACATCATCGTGCGCGGTCGTGCGGACGGTGTGGACGAGAGCCAGATCATTCCCGTGATCGAAGAGATCAAGTCCACCCGCACGGATCTGGATGCGCTGCACGCACACGCGTCGAGCGTCCATTGGGCACAGGGAATGCTCTATGCCTATCTCTATGCAGTGGGCCGCGGGTGTCAGCAGGTCTGCGTGAGGCTCATTTATCTTCACCTGGACACCCAGGAGGTGCGTGCGCACGAGCGAACGCTCGAGGTCGAATCTCTTCGCCGGTTTTTTTGCGACACCGTTCGGCAATACCGCGAGTGGATCTCGAAGGAGGCGCGGCGTCGTTGCGTGCGTGATGCCG
>JAPULC010000476.1 GCA_027295305.1 Gammaproteobacteria bacterium | reverse complement strand
ATCGGGATTGACACCGCCCACCGTCTCGGTCTTGCCGCGCATGATGGAAACGAAAGAGCCCATCAAGAAGAGCAGAAGGCCCAGTAGAGACGTACAGACAACTGCTGTGGTCATGGCGCTCGTCCTCATTGTTGTGTCGTTGCGTGAATGTCTTGCGATCTTACGCGTGATTCTCGATGTACGGCCACCCGGCGGCGGATTGGCTCTTGCGGATCGCCTTGGGCTATCCTTTGCGGCCTCGCGCGGGAGGGAGAGGAAATGAAACTAGACGACAAGGTTGCCATCATCACCGGTGCGGGTCGTGGCATCGGCAAAGCCATTGCGGTGGCATATGCGGCGGAAGGCGCGAAGGTCGTTTGCGCCGCACGAACGGCGACGGAAATAGAGGCGGTCGCGACCGAGCTCGGCGGTCTTGCCGTCGAGTGCGACGTGGCAGACGAGACCTCGGCTAAGCATCTCATCGATGCGACCCTCGAGGCGTTCGGTCAGATCGACATCCTCGTCAACAACGCGGGCGCCGTTGCGCGGTTGCCGACCCACGAGTTGCCGGTCTCGGATTGGGACAACGTCATCAACGTCAACTTGCGCGGAACGTTTCTGTGCACCAAGTTCGCGTTACCGTCGATGCTCGAGCGCGGCACGGGCTGCATCATCAATATCTCGTCCGGCGCGGGTAAGCGTGGCGTACCCAATCGCTCGGCCTATTCCGCATCGAAGTTCGGCGTCAACGGATTCACGGAGACGCTCGCGGCGGAGTATCTTCGCAAGGGGATTCGCCCGCACGTCATCTGCCCAGGTCCGGTCGTATCGCAGATGCGTTCAGAAGGATTTCCGGATGAAGATCCGGCGACGCTTATTCAAGCTGAAGACATCGCCGATGCCGCAGTGTTCCTTGCCGTGCAGAAGCCGACCGCTTACACGCTCGAGATGGTGGTTAACAACGGCCAGGCGATCAGGAATCGAGAGAGGTAGAAATTACTTGTCGCCGCTCCCAGACCAGTAACCTGGCAGCCGTCCTGGTTCCCAGACGTGCGCGCGCGCGACCTCTTCGTTCAAGTCCGCGCCCCACCCGGGGCGATCGGGTATCAGCGCGTCGCCGTTGTCGAACTCCATCTTCTCGGTGATGAGATCGTCCTTCCAGGGGACGTCGTCGATGTCGATTTCGCATATGCGCACGTTGCCGATGATTGCGCACAAGTGCAGCGAGTGCAGCGTCGATAGATGACTGTAGTAGTTGTGGGGTGCGCAGTTGACCTCGAAGCTCTCCGCCATGTCGGCAACTTTTTTCGATACGCTGAGACCGTTCCACGGCACGTCGACCATGCACACGTCCATCGATCGCGCTTCGAAGTAGCGGCGGTAATCGCGTGGGGTGTACAAGTTCTCGCCGGAGCAGATCGGCACGCTGGTTGCGTCGCGTATCTCGCGCAAGCCCTCGGGCTCGTACATGTCGATCTCGACCCACATCATTCTCAGGTCTTCGAGCGCGTTGCAAATGCGCGTCGCCGCCTCCACACGAAAGTTGAAGTTGAGATCGAGTGCGATGTCGACGTTCGGTCCGACTGCGTCGCGAAACGTGCCGATCAATGTGTGAATGTGGTCGATGGTGGCGTTGTCGATTGTTCCGTCCGTTGTGCCTGCGCCACCGCCGAAACCGCCGCGATAAACATGGGCGGGATCGCCCGGGTAGACGATGTTGGTCTTCAACGCGGTGAACCCGCGCTCGACGACTTCCTTGCCGAGTGCGGAGATGTCGCTCCATGTCCTGATCGGCGGCACGCCGATGGCCTCATAGTTTCCCGCACGCGACGATCCGCAGTGCGACCAGTAAACTCGCTGGCGCGTGCGAATCGGGCCGCCCAGCAACTCATAGACGGGTACCCCGAGCGCTTTGGCCTTGATGTCCCAAAGTGCCAGCTCGATCCCGGCGATCGCCTTGGCGGCGATGCCGCCCGGACTCTGACGCGCCATGCGATAGAGATCCCAATAGCGTGCTTCGATGGGTCGAGGGTCTTTGCCGAGCAGGATCGCTTCGAACTCGTGTGCTGCCGACACGACGCTGTAGGGCATGCGTCCATCCGAGCATTCGCCGTATCCGGTAATGCCCTCGTCGGTGCGCACGGCCACGAACGACCATGGGCGCCAGCCTGCGTCCACTACGAACGTATCGATTCCGGTGATCTTCATCCGATTTGTCCTCCGCTACGCTTCGATGCCAAGCTGCAATGGCTCGAGATAGCTCTCGAATAGTTTTCGTGTTTCGAGAACATGATCGACCAGGCCTGACTCGATCAGCTGCTCGAGCGCCACGTCCCCTTCCCTTGCGCCTCGGTGAATACGTTGGTGCGTGTGGTGCGCGGCGTCAAGCATGGCGGAGACGAATCCACCTCGTTCATCGAGGCCATAGGCGTCGAGAAGCACTCGAATCCTGTGAACACATGACGCCAGCATGGCTGGGTTCAGCTCCCCCTCGCTGAAGTTCAGTTGTGCTCGTGTCTCGACGTCGTAAACCGGAGCGAAACTGTTCGCGACCTTGGCGAGCTCGAGCAATGCTGTGCCGGGCGCGGCAACGTCCCAGTCGATGAAGGCGATCTCGTCGTTCGGTGTGAGGACCAGGTTGTAGGGAGCCACATCGAAATGGCAGATGATCTCGTCGCTGCGTTGCTGCGCCCAACTCATCCGCCAGGTGGATCCGGCAGGCTCGCGGAAATCGCGGACAGTGTCGTGATATTCACGCAGCCAACGACCGGTTTTGGATAGGATCGCGTCGTGCCAGACCCAACGTGGCCATGGACGCGATGCGCCGACGGTTGTTCCTGGAATGAAGGACAGAATCTCGCGACCGTTCTCGTCAGTTCCGAGTGCACGGGGAGCTTGCTTGAAGCCGTGCTCTTCGAGGTGATGTAGCAGCGCGTGGACGGCGGGGGTCCACGGTCCCACAGGGCGCCGGACGGTGTCGCCGATACGGACGACGCTGCTCAGTTTTCCGCCTTCGAGAGCCTGCTCTGGCAGTTTGGCTGTCACTGGGCTATCCCAATAGCACCTGATACGCGTCTCTTTCTAGCCAATGCTCAGACGCGCTACCGCCGCCTCGTTGAGCTCGATCCCGAGCCCTGGCTTGTCCGTCAGCGTCATCACGCCGTCTTTCGGAATGACACCCTCGCCGTAGAGATCGGCGAGGTCGTCCAGCGGTCCCGAGAACTCGGTCGAGAACTCGTGCGGGCGCGTTGCGTTCTGCACGGTGGCATACGCATGCAGCGAGGCCATCGAGTTGATCCCAGCCTGTGGGCTGTGCGGCATGACGGGTTTGTTGAGTGTCGTTGCCATGTCGTAGATGCGTTTGACCTCGGATGGGCCCCCCGCATTCACGATGTCGGGCTGCAGGATGTCCGGATTGCCCAACAGGATCAGGTGATGGAACCACCAGCGAAAGGAGTCCTGCTCACC
>JAPULC010000475.1 GCA_027295305.1 Gammaproteobacteria bacterium | reverse complement strand
GTTTCCGATGCCGACTTATCGGGTTACCTCCGGCGCACGCACAACACCGTGTACCATCCGGCCGGCACGTGTCGGATGGGCGCACCGACGGACGAGACCACCGTGGTGGATCCGAACCTGCGTCTGGTGGGAATCGACAACGTATTCATCGCCGATGCGTCGGTGTTCCCCGAGATGGTCGGCGTGAACCCGAACCTCACCGTGATGATGATCGGGGAGCGTTGCGCTGCCTTGATTGCACCCTGATCGGTGAGTCGGCTATCCGAGCAAGATGGCCCGGCACGTCCAAACCAAGTACATCCCGCCAGCACGAGGAGCCCACCGGCCTGAGCGGATCCCGCCCGAACGATCGTTCATAGATATGAGATAGCAGCTATGAGCGGATGGTTGCAACCTTGTCCGAGGCCACAAGGACCACCAAGGCGTTAGATCGCTCTTATCGAACGAATGTTCTAGACACCCACGATAGCGGTGTTAGTGGAACAATAGCCGGAACGATCGAGCGTTCTCGGGGCACCCGTCAGGCTGCGCGGTCGGCGCTATAGGGGACCTCGATTTCGATCTCGATGGGCAGGTGGTCGGAAAGCCGACTGTCCAGCACGCGGAATTGCTTGACCGCAATCTCGGAGGAGACCAGCACGTGGTCGATCCCGACGGAAGGTTTCCAGCTGGGGTAGGTCTGATGAGTCCACGAGAGGGGCCTCAGTCCCGCCAGCTTGATCTGGCGATGCTCCATGAGGCGTGCAGCGCGGATGTTCATGTCACCGAGCACCACGACATGGCGAAAGCGCTGCACAAGCCGGCGGACGTAGCCAAGCTGCTGGTCCTGCGCGCGCGGTCCGTGCGAGAGGTGAACGATGACCACGGCAAGCGCATCCTCACCTGTGCCCAGCTGAATGAGTATTGCACCCCGCCCAGGGATCATCCCAGGCAACTTGTGGTCCTGAATGCGCTGGGGTTCCACCCGGGTGAGCACCGCGTTGCCGTGCTGGGCGAGAATCCCCAGATCTCGATTGCACTGGCTGTACCAGTACGGGAAACCCGCCTGATCGGCAAGGTAAGCCGCCTGATTCATGAATCCACTGCGCAGGCTCCCTGCATCCACTTCCTGAAGCGCGACCACATCGTAGTCGGCAACCAGGTCTGCGATCAGATCGAGATTGTCCTGACGCCGTTCATCCGGGAGCAGATGCTTCCAGCCATGGGTGAGATATTGACGGAATCGCTCCGTACGAATACCTATCTGGATGTTGAAGCTGAGCAGGCGCAGCGTTCGTGCCACGGCTCGCGGAGGGAGCCGCGACGGCACTTCATGTGTCGTGTTCTGGTCGATCGGTTGCATAAACTAATGGATTGGAGCGTTCTGAGAAAAGTGTAGCTTCGGTACAGCGAGTCTATCATTAGAGACCGATTTCGCTGCGATGAATGTGGAACAGGTCTCGGTTACTGGGTCTCGGCCTTACGTTCCTGTTCTACCAGGAAATCCACGACCGCGAGCAGGTCCTCGAACCCTTTACCCTGCAAACCATCGAGCCGCCCGTGAACGCGGTATTTGCCGTTCACGATCACCGTGGGGACACCCGTGCCATAGGCTCGGCTGTGAGCCATTGCGTTCTGCACACGGCTGCGGATGCCGAAGGAATTGTAGGTCTTCAGGAGCTGGCGCTGCTCCACATGAACGGCCTCGAAGAAGGCCATGTGCGACTCCTCCGCAATGCCGAGCGCGACGGCCGTGTAGTAGGCCTGCGCGAAGGGCTTCCAGCTCTCATAAAAGATGGCGGGTACGCGCCGAAACGCCACATCCGCGGGCTGCCGGGAACGCCACGCATCCAGCACCGGATCAAAGTTGTAACAGTGCACGCAGGCGTAGGAGAAAAACTCCGTGACCTCCACCCGATCGGAATCCTCCGTCGTCAGCGGTGTTTCAATGGCCTCGTAGTGCATCTTCGCCACGATGGGCACGGTAATCTCGGCCGTCGCAGGCAATGGGATTGCGAGAGGCAATGAGATGGCGAGAAACGCCGTGAAAATAGTCAAACGTCCCATGTGGTGACCGCCTCAGTGAAGTCCGTGGAGGTATTGGGCAACCGCTTCCATCTCGGTATCCGTCAGGCGGGCTGCGATCTGGCGCATCATCCCGCCATACTCTTCGTCAGTGGTACGTTCGCCTTCGCGGTAGGCCTTGAGCTGCTGAACAGTGTAGTCCACCGTCTGGCCCGAGAGCCGCGGGAACCCAGCCGGCCGGTTCCCAGCGCCCCGGGGCGAATGGCACGCCGTGCACGCCGCCACCTGCTTTTCCAGGATGCCGCCGCGGTAAATCGCCTCGCCTCTAATTGCCTTCTCCTCTACTGCCTCGCCCACGTGGGGGGTCTGATTTGCGTAGTGCGCCGCGATGTCCTGAAGATCCTGGTCGCTGAACACGGCCAATTGTCCGACCATCAGCCCAGGGCTCCGGTTGCCGAGCGCATCGGGGTCCTGACCGTGGGCCTTCATCGCGCGCATCTGACTCAACAGATAGCGATAATTCTGCCCGCCGATGCTCGGGTACAACGGTGACATGCTCTTCCCGTCCTGGCCGTGACATGCGGCACAGGTGATGATTTTACCGGCGCCGGCTGCGGCATTTTCGACCGCGGCATCGCTTTGCGCCCACGCTCCACCCACGGCCATTGAACCGAAAATCACAAACGCTGCTAGTCGCTTCATCGCTGTAAAAGTTGTCCCAAACCGAGGCCCAAATCAGGTGGGAAACCGGTCGTGATAAACTGGCCGGCCAGATTAAGAGCCGCGAATTATATCCTATGAACGATGTCGGCGGGAGCGAGCCGCTGCGCGCGCGCTTCCTCAAGAGCGCGCCGGGCCTCGCAGATTGCCCCCCCGACGACACCCTCGAGGTTGCTCTCGTGGGTCGCTCGAACGCGGGCAAGTCGAGCGTTCTGAATCGACTTACCGGCACCCGGGATCTGGCGCGAGTGAGCAAGACCCCGGGGCGAACACAGCTTCTCAACTTTTTCGACGTCGACGAGGGTGGGCGCCTGGTCGATCTGCCGGGATACGGCTACGCCCGGGCTTCCAAGCAGAAGCGCCACCTGTGGCATCGCGAGATCGAAGCCTATCTCTCCGCGCGGCACTGTCTTCGCGGAGTGGTGATGCTGATGGATTGCCGTCATCCGTTTCAGGAATCCGACGTCCAGCTTCTCGACTGGGCACGCGCCTCAGCCATGCCGTTGCTCTTGCTCCTGAACAAATGCGACAAGCTGAAACGCGGCGCGCGGCACAACGCACTCACCGGCGCGCGACGGCGTCTGGCAAACGATTCCCTTGTTTCGGTCCAGCTCTTTTCCGCCACCACGGGGGAGGGGCTGAGCGAGGCGCTTGCACACATTCGAGAGTGGCTTGGAGACAAGCGAGGGCTTGCAGACAACGGATAGCTAGGGCTAGTGAACCAAAAAAGGATGCCCTGGCCACCTCTATACGGGAGGAAAGTGGCCAGGGCGTTGGCTGGCCGGCGCTACGGGGGTCGCGCCGGGGGGTGCAATCATCAGCCGATTTCGGGGATAGGAAGCAATGATTGTCCAGCCATGCATGAATGGACATCACCTGCGCCGAGAAGTTCAGTGGGCCTGGTCCCAGTTAGCCCCGACGCCGACATCGACAACCAGCGGCACCGACAATTGCGCCGCCGCTTGCATCCGCGACGTCACCTCCGCTATGAGCTCCTCACACGCGTCATCGCACACCTCGAACACGAGTTCGTCGTGTACCTGCATGATCATGCGGGCATCGAGCCCGGCTGAGCGAAGCCACGCATCCACGTCGATCATCGCGCGTTTGATGATGTCTGCCGCCGAGCCCTGCATCGGCGCGTTGATAGCGGTTCGCTCCGCCGCCTGGCGCCGGGCCATCTTCGCCGCATGAATCTCGGGCAGGTAGAGACGCCTGCCGAACAACGTCTCCACGTACCCCTGAGAGCGGGCACGCTCGCGAATCGCATCCATGTATTCGCGCACGCGCGGATAGCGCTCGAAGTACCGTTCGATGTATTCCTGAGCGATCCCACGGCTGACACCGAGCTGGCGCGACAATCCAAACGCGGACATTCCGTAGATCAGACCGAAGTTGATCGCTTTCGCGCTGCGCCGCTGCTCGTCGCTCACCGCTTCGATGGTTGTACCGAAAACCTCTGCCGCGGTGGCACGGTGCACGTCCAGGCCCTGCTCGAACGCGCTGCGCAATCCTTCGTCGCCCGACAGATGGGCCATGATGCGAAGCTCGATCTGGGAGTAATCCGCTGCCACCAGGCTCGAGCCCGAGGGCGCCACGAATGCTTGTCTGATACGCCGGCCCTCCGCCGTGCGGATAGGGATGTTCTGGAGATTGGGATCCGAAGACGAAAGACGTCCCGTGGCCGCAACCGCCTGATGATAGGACGTGTGAATACGGCCGGTACGCGCATTGATCTGCAACGGGAGCTTGTCGGTGTAGGTGGACTTGAGTTTCGCGAGACTGCGGTATTCGAGAATGATTCGCGGCAACGGATAGTCCAGCGCGAGTTCCTGCAGCACCGGCTCCGCAGTGGACGGTTTGCCTCCGGGGGTCTTGCGCAATATCGGTAGCTCGAGCTTGTCGTAGAAGATTTCCTGAAGCTGCTTGGTTGAATCGAGGTTGAACTCCTCACCCGCAAGCTCCCACGCCTCTGCCTGAAGCGTGGCTATGCGGACGCTCAGCTCGGCACCTTGTTGTTTCAGCACGCCGCCATCCACGAGCGTGCCATTTCGCTCCATGCGCGATAGCACCGGAAGGAGCGGCATCTCGATCTCTGCGAAGACGCGTTTGAGACCGGGTTCGGATTCGATGCGCGGCCATAGGGTGTAATGCAGTTGCAGCGTGACGTCCGCGACCTCTGCCGCGTATTGCGCCGACTGCTCTATGGGAACCTGATCGAACGACAGCTGCTTTTTGCCCTTGCCGGCGATGTCCTCGAGGTGAATCGTGTCGCGGCCGAGGTATTTCAGCGCCAGGTCGTCCACCCCATGGCGCGTCGCTACGCTGTCGAGCACGTAGGACTCCAACATCGTGTCGTAGCCGATCCCCTGAAGGTCCACGCCATGACGCGCGAGCACATTCTTGTCGCGCTTGAGGTCATGCCCGATCTTGAGCGGCACCTCCGACTCCAGGAGCGATCGAAGACGCCCGATCACATGCTCGAGGGAAAGCTGATCGGGCACACCGGTGTAGCGATGGTCGAGCGGCACATACGCCGCGTGAGCCGATTCCATCGCAAACGACACACCCACAAGCGCGCCGTCCATATAGTCGCCGCTCGTGGTCTCGGTATCGAAGGCGAACGCCGGTGCGGCGGCGAGCTTCTCGATCCAGCCCTCGAACTCATCCTCAGTGAGGAGCAGTTCGTAGTCGGCGTCCGCGCGCGCGGCATCATCGTCATCCTGAGAGAGCTCCTGAACCCAGGCCTTGAACTCGAAGCGTCGAAAGATCTCGAGCAACTTCTGATCGTCGGGTGGCGAGAGATCGATGGCAGCCACGTTCAGGGGTAACTCCACGTCGCAGCGGATGGTGGCGAGCTCCCGGGAAAGGGGAAGAAAGTCAGTGCTCGCACGGAGGTTCTCTCCCACCTTGCCCTTGATCTCATCGGCGTGGGCGATCACCTCGTCGAGATCACCGAATTGCTGAAGCCACTTCGCCGCGGTCTTGGGACCCACCTTCGGCACGCCGGGGATGTTGTCGACGCTGTCGCCCACCAGCGCCAGGTAGTCGGTGATGCGCTCCGGCGCAATGCCGAATTTCTCCTCCACACCCGCAGCATCCATCTCGGTGTCGGACATCGTGTTCACCAAGGTGACGTGGTCGCCGACGAGCTGGGCCATGTCCTTGTCGTTGGTGGAGATCACCACCGGCGTGCCCTTGTCTTCGGCTTCACGTGCAAGGGTCCCAATGACGTCGTCTGCTTCGACGCCCGCCACGACGAGCAGCGGCAGCCCCATCGCTTCGATGATCTCCTTGACCGGCTGGACCTGCGCTCGGAGATCGTCCGGCATCGGTGGACGATTGGCCTTGTATTCGGCATAAAGCTCGTTCCGAAACGTCTTACCGGACGCATCGAATACCACCGCTATCCTGGAACCCGGATAGTCCGCCATCAGCTTTCGCAACATCGCGGTGACCCCTTTGATGGCGCCCGACGGATGGCCATCGGAAGCAGTCAACGGCGGCAGTGCGTGAAACGCCCGAAATAGATAGGACGAGCCGTCCACCAGCACCACTGGTTTGTCGTTTTCCATCTCTTCGGTCAACATAAGGGCAGGTCTCACAAAACCATACCAGAATGAGTATCCGTCTGTTTTTGTGCTTAGTGCTGGCCCTGCTGTGCGGCGCATCGGGCGCCGGCGAGATGGAAGAGGTGGTGGCACGTGGTCAGGACGTGACCATCATCGAGAGCGAGCAACGCACCATCTACGAATATCGACGCGCCGGTATGCTTCGCATGATCAAGATCGTGCCCCGACGCGGCAAGCCCTACTATCTGATTCCCCGTGATCCGACCCGTGGAGAAGGCGATCTCGAAACCAGCGGTACGCTGATTCCAAGTTGGCGGATCG
Organism: Gammaproteobacteria bacterium; assembly: GCA_027295305.1. Lineage (GTDB taxonomy): Bacteria > Pseudomonadota > Gammaproteobacteria > Pseudomonadales > Azotimanducaceae > JAPULC01. The sequence goes on along the minus strand of JAPULC010000475.1, from coordinate 14,244 downwards.
TCGAGTTCTAGCTAGTCCGGGACAGGGATGTCGGCGGAGCCTTTTACGGAAGAGCGCGCAGCAAAAAACAAGGGCCTGGGAGCGCGGTGGGAGACCACCAAGATGAAGGCGAACTTGCTTCGCCGCAGCGTTGGAGGAAATTCGCCCGGATGGCGAATTTCGGGACAGGAACTAGCTAGAGGAATTTTCAGGAAAGGCAGTTCCGGACGAGAACTGGCGAGGGGCTTCGTCAGCGTTCAGTCGAAAAGAAACACCTCGAAGTAGTTCGACTCGTCGCGCCAGCTTCCGCCCAGATTGAATCCCGCTTCGCGGGCGAGAGAGGTGAATTCCGGCGCGTCGTATTTATAGGAATTCTCCGTGTGGATGGTTTCGCCCTGCTCGAACGAGACCTGCTCGCCGCCGAGCATTACGGTCTGTCGTGTCGTGCTCACTAGATACATCTCCACACGCCCCGCCTCTTCGTTGTAAAGCGCCAAGTGCTCGAAGCGCTCAGGATTGAACTCTCCTTTCAAACGCGAATTGAGGTGGTGCAGTATGTTTCGGTTGAACTCGGCCGTCACACCTTCGGCATCGTTGTATGCACGCTCCACCACATCGGTGGATTTTTTCAGGTCGACGCCAATGATCAATGCGCCGTCCTCTCCAACCGTGCGGCGCACGCCCGAGAGAAACCGTCGCGCATCCGTCGGTTCGAAATTCCCGATGCTGCTTCCTGGAAAGAAAGCGACCTTGCGTACGCCGTCCCTGGTGAAGGGTAGCTCCCAATCACTCGAATAATCCGCGCATGTCGGATACACGTTCAACCACTCGTACTCGGATGCGATCGCCTCTGCCGCCGCGAGCAGGTGATCGCACGAAATGTCCACCGGCATGTAACCGCTCGGTCGCAGGCTCTCCAGCAGCAGTCGAATCTTGCGGCTACTTCCGCTGCCGTACTCGATCAGGAAGCTCGAATCCCCCACTCCGCGTGCGATTTCATCACCGTAGCTTTCGAGGATCGCGATCTCCGTCCGGGTTGGATAATATTCCGGGAGTTCGGTAATCGCCTCGAACAACGCCGATCCGCGCTCGTCGTAGAAGTATTTTGGCGAAATGCGCTTCTGCTCTCTCGCCAGTCCCGCGAGGACTTCGGTCTTCATGTCCGTCACATCCGGTTTCAGGTCGAAAAACCGAACGCGCGGTGCTTCCGCCGGCCTCTGGCTGCTTCTAATAGTCACGTGCGTCGCTGTCCTCGGGGAGTGTCTCAAGCGTCTCTGGCGAGCCGGATGCCAGTGAACTGCCAACGATCCGACGGATAGAAGAAATTGCGATAGGTCGCACGTATGTGACCCGGCGCCGTGACGCAGGACCCTCCGCGCAACACCATCTGGTTGTTCATGAATTTTCCGTTGTACTCGCCGAGGGTGCCCGCGGTGGGCGTGAATCCCGGATAGGGGCCAAAGCTCGTCGCGGTCCATTCCCAAACGTCGCCAAAGAGCTGTGCCGGCTGCCCGTTCGGGCGAGCCGCATGCGTACCGCCTGCCACCGGGTGGAACCAGCCGCTATCCATCAGGTTCCCGGCAACTTCACACGGGCAAGCGGCGTGTTCCCACTCCGCTTCGGTGGCAAGACGCGCTCCGCGCCAGCGGGCAAACGCATCCGCTTCGTAGTAGCTCACGTGTGCGAGCGGCGCATGCTCATCGAGCCGCCGCAGACCCGACAGCGTGTACTCGAAGAACTCCCCGTCGCGCTCATGCCAATAAAGCGGCATCTGCCAGCCTTCGCGTTGCAACGTCGTCCAACCATCCGACAACCAGAGCTGCGGTGTTGTATAGCCCCCATCCGATACGAACTCGAGATACTCCCCGCTCGTGACGAGGCGGTTCCCGAGCGCGTAGGGCATGAGCCAGGTCCGGTGCCGAGGCGTCTCGTGGTCGAAGCAGAATGCGTCCTTCTGCGGACCGATGGTTCCATTGTTGCAACCGATCTCAACGAGCCCGCCGCTGAAGTCCACGAACTCGAGGGCTGCGCGTGAGGCGCAAACGGGAAGTTGTACGTCATGATAAGACGGACCAAGCGGATTGTTCCCGAGATTGTATTTCAGATCCGTGAGTATCAGCTCCTGATGCTGCTCCTCGTGATGAAGCCCGAGGATGGTGCATGAGACCACCTCCTCGGTCACAACGCTCGTCAGCAGCTTCTCCATGTTCGCATTCACGTGTGCGCGATAGGCGAGCACTTCATTCAACGTCGGGCGTGACATCAGACCACGCTTGGGTCGCGGGTATTGCTCCCCCACCGTGTCGTAATAGGAATTGAACAGATATTCGAACTGAGGATGAAAGGGTCGATAGTTCCGTAGATATGGCAGCAGCAGAAAGGTTTCGAAGAACCACGTGGTGTGTGCGAGATGCCATTTCGGCGGGCTCGCGTCATCCATCGGCTGGATTCCGTAGTCGTCGATGGCCAGAGGCTCGCACAGCGCCTCGGTCCGCGTTCTAACGGACTGGAAGGGCGCAAGAAGATCTGCGGCTTCAGTATCGTCCAGAGATGCGGAAGGTTGCACGTCGGCGCCTGGCCATCCCAACAAGCCATTGAGCATAGAGGAGCGCTCGCTCCCAATGCAACTTCAACCCGGCAAGACTCGGTCGCGCCTCAAGGACAGGGCAAAGAACCGCTGTGCTCGCTGTCGATAGGTCAGAACCGCCGCACCATGGCATCGACCATCGCAGCGACACCCTCGGCGCGGTGCGGCATCTTGAGAACCCCGTGATAGAGGCCCCGCGGGTTCAACACCACGATGTTGCCGCTGTGGGCGACCAGATAGCTCGCCGGGTCGTCGCCTTCGACGCGGTCGCTTGCCACGTGTAGCTGGCGTGCAAACGCCGACAAGGCCTCGGCAGTCCCCGTCACGCCCACGAAGTCCGGGGAAAAATGTTCCAAATACTCCGACAACCGCTCAGGGGTGTCGCGCCCTGGATCGACGCTCACCATGAGAACTCTTACGTCGAGACCCCGCTGATCCAGCAGCGCGCGCCGCGATTCGCTCAGCACCCTCATGGTGGTCGGACAGATGTCGGGGCACGAGGTATATCCGAAGAATGCGAGGGTCCAATGACCCTCCAGGTCCTCGTTCGTAAACACCTCGCCGCGATGATTCACCAACTGAAGTGGTTCGATCTCGATGGGCGTCGAAAGCACGATTGCGCCATGCTCGCGTAAGCTCGCCTCGCTTAGGCGTGCCTCGCGCAGCATGTGGGCCGCAACCAGGCCAGCCACCATAAGCAAGGCAGCTCCAGTGATGAGCAGCGTGCGTGCGCGTTGCGCCATTGGATGCCTAGACCCTCAGAGCGTGTATGCGAACAGCGAAGGGTCGACGTAATGGTCGATCAGCAGGAACACGAAGAGCATCATCAGATAGACGATGGAGTAGCGAAATGTCGCCATCGGAGCCTTGGGGTTGCGGCCCATGAGAAGCGCCACCGACCAGTAGATGAATCCCGCCCCGAGCCCGAGCGCAGCGAGGAGATACAGCAGGCCGCTCATGCCGATGACGAACGGCAGCACGCTGGTCGCTACCAGAATCAACGTGTAGATCAGGATGGAGAGCTTGGTGAAAGCCTCGCCGTGAGTCACCGGCAGCATCGGCATGTCGACACTCGCGTATTCTTCTTTGCGCTCGAGCGCCAACGCCCAGAAATGCGGCGGCGTCCAGGCGAAGATGATGAGCACCAGCAACAGCGCACCCGGCTCGACGGTCCCCGTGACCGCGGCCCAGCCGAACAGCGGTGGGGCTGCACCGAAGAGTCCGCCGATCACGATGTTCTGCGGTGTGGCGCGCTTGAGATAGAGCGTGTATATGAGCCCGTAGCCAACCCAGGAGCCGAGGTTGAGCCACGCGGTCAACGGGTTGACCAGCAGCATCAGTACGAGCATACCCGCGATTCCGAGTACCCCCGAGAAGACCAAGCCCTTCGCGACCGAGATCCTGCCCGTGGCCACCGGTCGATTCTGTGTCCGCGCCATACGCGCATCCACCGTGGCATCGGCAATGTGATTGACCGCGGCTGCAGAGCCGGCGACGAGCGCAATGCCAAGTGTGCCGAAAATCAGCACATCGACAGGCACCATGCCGGGAGTCGCCAGAAACATTCCAACGATTGCACACAGCAGCATGAGCAGAACGACTCGCGGCTTGCAGATGTCGACGTAGTCCCGCCATACGTCGCGTCCCGATGCCACGACGGACTCAGCCATTCAAGATACCCCCCGGTTAAAGAGCCGATAGCTTACCGTAACCATCACGAGTAACAACAAGGCCCCCGTTGCGTTGTGTGCAGTGGCGACCCCCAGCGGGATCGACCCCACCACGTTGGCGATTCCCAGCCCAATCTGGACGCAAAGGGTGACGAGCACCGCGACACCGAGCGATACCAGCTCCGCACTGTGTCGAATCAAGGCCACAGCCAGGACGATCAGCGCAGCGGCCGTCGCCAGCGCACCCAACCGATGCATCATGTGGATCGCAACACGCCCCTCGTTGTCCATCAATCCCCCGAGATAATTGGGCCCCACGCCCTGCGTCACATCGAACCCCTCACCCAAATCCATCTCGGGCCACCACGCGTTCTGGCAGGTCGGGAAGTCAGGGCATGCAACCGCCGCGTAGTTGGAGGACACCCAGCCGCCCAGCGCCACCTGCAATACCGTGATCGCAAAGGCCGCAATGGCCAATCGCCGCAATCCGCGCGTGGCATTCGCCGCCGGCGGATCCCACCAGCACCGCATCGTCAGCCACCACAACAACGACAACGTGGCCACGCCGCCGAGCAGATGCGTCGTCACGACCTGCGGCCAGAGCTTGAGCGTGACTGTCCACATACCAAACGCGGCCTGAACCACCACGAGAACTGCCAGCACCAGCCCAAGCCTCCAGGGCGGTTCGGGGGACCGGCGATCCGGCGGCCGGCGACTTTGCGCTCGACGCAGCCAGAGGGCGAGCGCCGCAATGCCGAACACGACCAATCCGAGGGTGCCCGCAAAGTAGCGGTGAATCATCTCGGGCCACGCCTTTTCGGCCTCGACCGGCGCGTCCGGAAAACGTGTCTCGGCGATTCCCAACTCGTCGGCGCTCTCGGGCACGCCGAAAAAGCCGTAACACCCGGGCCAGTCCGGGCAGCCGAGGCCCGCGTCGACGAGACGCGTCCACGCGCCGAGCACCACCACGACAAACGTGAGCAGCGTCGCCACGACGGCCAGCCGCGATATCCAGACAGAGATCATTCCGTTTCCCGAACCTGCGAAACGTCTTCTCGCGTCAGCGAACGTCACGCATCAAGATGGCACAACTCACGACCCCAAGGCTTGATCCAACGATAAAGACAGCGTCGCGAGCGAAGCACTCGAGGCGCGCGCAATCTACCGAAGTGTTGGCGTGAGCGCCACCGCCGTTTCAGCCGAGGGCACGCAACGCCTGCACCACGGGCGGCGTGCGGGGCCGCACTGCGCGCCAGATGTAAAACGACTCAGCAGCCTGTTCCACCAGCATTCCGAGGCCGTCGACGGCTCGAGCACCCCGGGAGCTCGCCCATGTCATGAACGCAGTCTCCTCCGATGCATAAACCATGTCGTAGCAGAGGCATGCGCTGCCGAGCACGGACTCGCCGATCTTCGGCACCTCGCCGCGAAGGCTCGCCGAGGTCCCGTTGATCACCAGCTCGAAAGAATCGACACATGCTTCGGACCGCACGGCTCGAATCCGCGGATCGGACCAGCGCCGCGCAAGCCTTACAGCTCGATCATGGGTTCGATTCACGATCACGATCTCAGCAACGCCGCCACGCAACAGTGCACCGATGACACCGTGCACCGCTCCACCCGCACCGAGGACCAGCACCCGCAGCCCGGCAAGCGCAACATCGTGGTTCCGGGTCAAATCGCGAACGAGCCCGTTGCCGTCCGTGTTCCCTCCCCAAAGTCCATCGGGCGTCGCCATCAACGTGTTCACTGCGCCGGCCTCACGTGCAGCGTCATCCAATTCACCGGCAAGATCATGGGCTTGCTGCTTGAAGGGCAAGGTAACGTTGAGCCCCAAGCCCCCCGACTGGAAAAATGCCGTGACGCACGCGTCGAACTTCTCGACGCTGGTGAGAATACGGTCGTAGCTCAGTGATTCCCCGGTCTGCTCGGCGAACATCCGGTGGATGTCCGGCGAGCGGCTATGCGCCACCGGATTACCGACGACTGCGTAACGATCCATCGCGCTGCCTCAACGACATTGTTGAGCGTCCCTCGACGGCAGGGCGAACCACCGTCCCGGTGCATAGATCCCGGATCTCACTTGGCCCCGCGAGCCCACCCGTGCGGCCCGCCAGAATGAAGCTCACCCGGTCTCCGAAGTATCGGCGCACCTGGCTCGAGTTGCGCGCCGGCATGCGAGCACGTGGATTGGCCGAGGTCGAAACCAGCGGCCCACCGAAGCGCTCGCACAGTGCACGCGCCTGTGCATGGCCGGGAACTCGCACCGCGAGTTGCAGATGCGCTCCCCGCAGCCATGCCGGAGCCTGCGGCGCCGTGACGAGAAAGGTGACCGGCCCCGGCCACGCAGCCGCGAGAGTTCGTCGTTGGCTGTCGCTGAGCTCGCCCACGAGCAAACCGAAGCGCTCCAGAGAATCCGCTATGAGGATAAATCCCTTGGACCCCGAACGCTGCTTGAGCGTCGCGAGTTCGATTACGGCGCACTCATTGAACGGATCGCAGGCGAGGCCCCAGACTCCCTCGGTGGCATGTGCTATCACGCCGCCACACCCCAAGTGATGCGCGGCGAGTTGCAGCTGGAACCAGCCCGTGCATGACATCAGCCGCCCTTGCCGCCATCCAGGCTCTTGTCTTTCTCCAATACGGCCTTAGCCGCCTCCGCGCGCTGGCGCACGAGGCCATCGGCCAACGCGTCGTCGGAAAGCGCGAGGATCTGCGCTGCGAGATGTCCTGCGTTGCGGGCGCCGGCTTTTCCGATGGCCACGGTGGCCACTGGAATCCCTCCCGGCATCTGCACTGTGGACAGCAGCGCATCGAGCCCCCGTAACGGACCCGAGTCGATGGGCACACCGATCACCGGCCGCAACGTATGCGCCGCCACCGCACCGGCAAGGTGAGCAGCCAGCCCCGCGCCGGCGATGAACACACCGCAGCCGCGGGAATCCGCCTCAGTGACGAAGTCGCGGGTAGCGTCCGGCGTGCGATGCGCCGACAGAATGCGGACTTCATGTGGAATCTGGAACGCCTCGAGTACGTTCAACGCTTCCTGCATCACCGGCAGGTCCGAATCCGAGCCCATGAGCACAGCGACAAAGCGACTCATCTACCGGCCCTCTTTGCAGCCGAAGGGCAGCGAATATAGCCGCCCCGCTCCATCCGGACAATTCCCTTCACCTCCAACGCGCCGAGAACCACGGCCGCTTTGGCGGGATCCATGCCCGTGTGCTCGATGAGTTGATCGGCTGTCACGTTGTCATATCCCAACGCGTCGAGCATTCTCACCTCCTCCCCGTCCAGCGCCGGGTCGGCGTGGCGGGCGCCATTGGCCGGCGGCGCCGGCCCCAGATCCGGAAGCTCCTGAAGAAGATCGTCCACTCCCTCCAGTAACCCCGCGCCCTGCCGGATCAGCTCATGGCAGCCCCGGGCGAGAGGATTGAACACCGAGCCCGGCACTGCGAAGACCTCCCGCCCCTGCTCGAGAGCGAGTCTCGCCGTAATCAACGAACCGCTTCGAGCTGCCGCCTCTACCACCACGACCCCCACGCTCAACCCGCTGATGATTCGATTGCGCCGGGGGAAGTGATCGGGGCGCGGTTCCATCCCTGGCGGAAATTCAGTCACGACGGCGCCGCGCTCCCGGATCTCCTGCGCAATCCGCAGGTTCTCGCGCGGATAGATATTCCGCAAACCTGCGCCGAGCACCGCCACCGTGACGCCGCCCCCGCGCAATGCACCGCGATGTGCGGCGACGTCGATCCCGCGCGCTAGACCGCTGGTGGTGACCACGTCCAGCGCGGCCAGGTCCGCTGCGAGTGACGCCGCCATCTCGCGCCCGCTAGCCGTGGCGCGACGACTGCCGACGATGGCCACTTGGGGTGCGTGAAGAGCGGGGATATCGCCCTGCACAAACAGCAGTGGCGGCGGATCGTGGATCTCGCCAAGCAATCCTGGGAACTCTGTGTCGCCGGGGCGCAACACGTGCGCCTCGTTTTCCTGCAGCCAATCCAGATCGCGCTGCGCCGCCACCAGCACATCGCGTCCCCAAAGGGTACTCGGCGCAAACCGCTCGAGCTCCTCCCGAAGAGGGCCTGGAAGTTGCGTGCAAACCCAGCGGTACGCTTCTTCGACGCTATGACCTGCGGTCAGTTGGGAGAGCACACTCAGATGCCGCGCTCCCACGCCGGGGATACGCAACCAGTAGAGCTCGAATAGTTCGCGGCGCTGCACACATGGCAACCTAGCCTGAAGGCACACGCAAGCCTCGCGCAATACGCTCGCGTGAACGTAGGAAATCGACGCTCAGGGATTACGGACTTCGTCGCTGACGGATAGCGGAATGTCGGTCTGCAACACCAGTCCGTAGCTCATCTTGCGGAACGTGCGAAACACCATGAGGATGCCGGCGCGCTCCGATGGCAGGCGAACGTATTCATTGCGTTCTCGGTCGAACGCGAGGTCTCCTCGTCGATAGATGGCGAGCACGTGGCCCGTTTCCATGCCCTCGCGCTCGCCGCGATTGAGCACCACCACGTCGTGATCCCCCACCTGCCTGACCCCACCGAACACCGAGATGATCTGTCCCTTCACCTCGGTCTTGGGAGCGCTCGGGTAGAACATCGAATCCACGCGCCTCTCCTCGGTGGGTAGCAATCGGTCTCCGATGCGGATGTCCTGGCGGGAACTCGACACGACGAGGGTAGCGATGTCGCGTTTCACCGCGGTCACGCGTCCGATGCCGATGTCCGTGGCTTCGATCCCGAGCAATTCCCGCGTGTCCGGGTCTTCGTACACCGGGCCTCGGCGCACGATGGCAAGGGTCGGTTCCGGGGGGATCGCACCGCGCGCGTATAGACGATCACCCGCGCCCAGGACTAGCCTGCGGCCTTCTCCCTGGAGGACGTAGGCCGCGTCCTCCAGCACTCCGGGTCTCACCACGCGATTGCGGACCAGAAAGGACCGGATCGCATCGAGACTGATCGCGGGAATCGAGCTCAATATGGGGGTTTCGCGGATGTGGGGCCGTAACGAGACCACGCCATCGGGTGTCATCCGCACCGTGCGTCCGGCAAGTCCTCGCTCGAGGGTGAGCTGCGGGACACCGTCGATCCAGATCAGGTGCAGAATGTCCCCCGGATAGATGAGATGCGGGTTCTCGATCTCTGGATTCACCCGCCATAGCTCCGGCCAGAACCAGGGCTCGACGAGGAAACGCGAGCTGATGTCCCACAGGGTATCGCGCTCCACCACGACGTAGGTTTCCGGGTGTCCCGGGCGCAGGAGGTCACGAAGGATGGTTCCGGTGGTCTGCTCGTCCACCGCCGCGTGGGCCACAGGGACGAAAATCGCGATGAGCCACAGTCCGATCGCGGCCATCATCTTTTTGCTCATCAGAGGAATCCCATTAAGATAGGCACCGTGCCCCTCTCATCGGCCTTGAATTGGTCGCTCGCGAAATCCATTTAGGAACATAATCTTAGCAATAGAAGTTAGAATCGTACTAGTGGTATGTCGCAGCTCCCTATCCTCATCTATCCGGACCCTCGTCTGCGCAAGAAGGCAGCCCCAATCGATGCCGTGGACGCGTCGATCACGCGTCTTGCGGAGGACATGCTGGAGACCATGTACGAGGCTCCCGGAATCGGTCTAGCGGGCACCCAGGTGAATGTGCACAAACGCATCGTCGTGCTGGACATATCCGAGGCACGTGACGAGCCCCACGTTCTCATCAACCCGACCTTAGAGATCCTCAGTCAAACGATGCTCGAGGCCCCCGAGGGCTGCCTCTCGCTACCCGGTTTCTATGAGCCGGTCGCACGCCCCGACGCGATCAGGGTAGCCGCGCTCGATCGTCACGGAGCTGCATTCGAGCTCGAAGCCGAAGGAATGCTCGCAGTCTGCATTCAGCACGAATGCGATCATCTCGAGGGGAGGTTGTTCGTCGACTACCTCTCGAGTCTAAAACGTCAACGCATCCGCAAACGGCTGCTGAAGCAGCAACGGATTCGAGCCTGAGGGGGCCAGCCCCACGGCGGCGCACAATCGTGTTTCACACCCTTGTTTTACCGACCAAACGCAAGTGTCCTGGATGGCTCCAACACCACACTTCGCTTGGGCGAGAGCGCTTATCACGCGCGTGGCTGGGTCTTGGCCGCGGCGCGCGAACCCTCATGAATAATGCGGGCTAGGTCGTGCGCCTGACCTTCGCCGGCACACCGGAGTTCGCGGCCCACATCCTGGAAGGGCTGATCCAATCCGCTCACGACCTCACCGGCGTGCTCACACAGCCGCAACGAAAGGCCGGACGCGGGCGCCAACCTCGTGCTTCACCCGTCAAACGGATGGCCGACCGTGCCAAGCTCCCCGTGTTGACGCCTTCGAGGCTCTCCGACCGCGAGACGCTGGACATTCTGACTCAATGGAAACCGGACGTGTTGGTGGTGGCCGCGTATGGTCTCATTGTTCCTGCCGTGGTTCTGAATCTCCCGCACCACGGATGCGTCAACGTGCATGCATCACTCCTGCCCCGGTGGCGTGGTGCAGCACCCATCGAGCGCGCCATCATGGCCGGAGACTCGGAAACCGGAGTGAGCATCATGCTGATGGACGATGGGCTGGACACCGGGCCTGTATTTGGAGCCGCCGTCTGCCCCATCGAGCCGAGCGACACCGGCGACTCTGTGTCCCACAAGCTCGAGGAACTCGGCCTCGCATCCCTGCTGGAGGTTCTCACAGATATAGACCGCGGACGCGCAAGACCCACCGCTCAAGACGATTCGAAGGCGACCTACGCACCGAAGCTCAAAGCCGGCGACGCATTGATCCACTGGGAACGTTCTGCCCCCGAAATCTGCCGCCAGGTGCAGGCACTTTTCTCACGCATGCCGGCAGTCGGCACACTGTCGGGCGTGCGATTACGCGTCCTCGCCGCCGAGATCGGTAACGGGGCGGGCGATCCCGGCACACTGCTCGAAGTCGATGGGCAGGCCATCACGGTGGCATGCGGGCAGGGGTCGGTGCGTATTCGCGAGCTGCAGCTTTCCCGCGGCAAGGGACGGCCGATGTCAGCGCAGGCAGCACTCAATGGTTATCCGAAGCTGTTTCGTCCGGGCGTGCGTTTCGATGACGCCGCGTAAAAACTCGCGCCTGAGTGCCGCACTGAGCGTCGCCTCTGTCCTCGCGGGCCATTCCCTGGACGCACCCATGCGCGCGCACTGTCGAGATCTATCCCGTCGAGATCAGGCCCTCGCTCGGGAGTTGGCAACCGGCGCCGTACGTCACTTCTACTCGCTGTCGGCAGAGCTGCGCGCAGTGCTCGATGAACCCCTCAAGCGCCGCGACCAGGATGTCATGGCGCTGCTTCTCGTGGGTGTCTATCAACTTCGACACACCCGAATTGCGCCTCACGCTGCCGTCCACTCGACGGCTGAGGCAGCCCGCGCCCTACGCAAGCCCTGGGCCGTCGCGCTGATCAACGCCATCCTGCGGCGACTGCAGCGCGAACCGATCCCGATCGATGCGGACGACGAAGAGGCCCTTTGCGATCATCCCGCATGGCTGATCGATGTGTTGCGCACGGAAATGCCACACGACTTCGAGACGGTTCTACGTTGCAACCTCACCCGCGCGCCGATGGTGCTACGCGTCAACCTCCAACGGACGTCGCGCGCCGAGTATCTCGCGCGACTGACAGCCGAGGGCATTGGCGCCCGCCCGGGAGAGCTGACTGAAACCGCGATCATCCTCGATGCGCCGCGCCCCAGTGCATCCCTCCCAGGCTTCGCCGACGGCGATGTGATGGTGCAGGACGAAGGCGCCCAGCTTGCCGCCGCCATCCTGTCCCCCGACAACGCTCACCATGTGCTCGACGCGTGTGCTGCCCCCGGGGGCAAAGCATGTCATCTCGCAGAGCTCTCGCCGCAAGCGTCCCTCACCCTGTTGGAAGCAGACCCCGAACGAGCCAGCGAGCTCGCATTGGCCATCGCGCGCCACGGTGCGCGCTGCAAAATCCTGACCGCCGATGCACGCAACCCAGAGACATGGTGGGACGGTGAGGGGTTCGATCGCATATTGCTCGACGCCCCCTGCACGGCCACCGGGGCGATACGACGTCATCCAGACATTCGCCTGCTGCGGCGCCCATCGGATGCTGATAACCTTGCGCTCACCCAACGCCAGCTGCTCTGCGGCTTGTGGCAGACGCTGAAGCCGAATGGTCTGGTGCTCTACTGCACTTGCTCGCTCTTTCGCGCGGAAAACGACGGCGTGATCTCGACGTTCCTCGAGCAAACTCCCGATGCGATCATCGAAGCCGTTCCGTCGGGGTTCGGATTCCGGACAATCACGGGCCGACAACTGTTACCCAGAGAAAACGGAAACGACGGTTTCTTCTTTTCGCTGATAAGAAAGTCGCTGGTAAGAAAACGAACATGAAGATCATCATTCTTGGAGCGGGCCAGGTAGGGGGTACCCTCGCCGAGCATCTCGCGCGAGAGGCCTTCGACATCACGCTGGTGGACCAGGACGCAGAGCGCTTGCGCGAGCTCCGGGATCGGCTCGACATTCAAACCGTCGAAGGCCACGCGTCTCATCCGGACGTGCTGCGTCAGGCCGGCGCCGACGATGCCGACATGCTGATCGCAGTCACGAGCAGTGACGAGGTGAACATGGTGGCCTGCCAGGTCTGTTATTCCCTGTTCAAAACCCCCACCAAGATCGCTCGCATCCGTTCTTCGGCTTACCACACGGGCACGACTTTCTTCAGCAGGGAGCACATGCCCATCGACGTGTTGATTAGCCCGGAGGAGGTCGTCACCGAACACATCAAACGCCTGATCGACCACCCCGGAGCGCTGCAGGTGCTCGACTTCGCCGACAATCGCGTGCAGCTCGTGGCGGTCCAAGCCCTGTACGGCGGACCCCTCGTCGACCAGGAGTTGCGCGTATTGAAGGAACACATGCCGCGGGTCGACGTACAGGTCGCGGCAATCTACCGAGATGGCAGCGCGATCCTGCCCAAAGACGACACCGTGATCCAAGCCGATGACGAAGTGTTCTTTCTCGCCGCCTCCAATCACATCTCTTCGGTCATGGCGGAGTTGCGCCGAAGCGAGCCGCCGTACAAGCGCATCATGATCGCCGGTGGGGGCAACGTCGGGGCACGACTGGCTTCCGTACTCGAGCAGGATCATTCGGTGAAATTGATCGAACACAGCTCGGAGAGATGTCGTGAGTTGTCGGAGACCCTCAACCGCACCGTCGTGCTGCATGGTGATGCAACCGACCGCGATCTGATGCTCGAGGAGAACATCGAAAACACCGACATGTTCTGCGCCCTCACGAACGACGACGAGGCCAACATCATGGCTTCGCTTCTGGCGAAGAAACTCGGGGCTCGGCGTGTGTTGACGTTGATCAGCAAACCCGCCTACGTGGATCTCGTCCACGGCGCCGACATCGACATTGCGCTTTCACCCCAGCAAGCCACTACCTCGAGTCTTCTCAGCCACGTGCGTCGCGCCGACGTAGTGCGTGTCCACTCTCTGAGACACGGCGCCGCCGAGGCCATCGAGGCCATCGCCCACGGCAATGCGCGTTCATCCCGAGTGATCGGACGCACGATCGACGAGATCGATCTACCCCCAGGAACGACTATCGGCGCGCTGGTACGCGGCGAAGAGGTGTTCATCGGACGAGACGACATCGCTGTCGAGGCAGACGATCACGTGATCTTGTTTCTCGTAGACGGGCGCCGCGTCCCCGAAGTGGAACGCCTGTTTCAGGTGGATCTCACGTTTTTCTGACCGGATCACGCAGCGGGGCACACATGGAAACGAACGGATTGCGTTAAACGTCATCCCGATGCACCTGTCTATCATTCTGCGCACCACCGGCATCTTGTTGCTCATGTTCAGCGCGACCATGCTGACACCGCTGCCCGTTGCCTGGATTTTCGGCGACGCCATGTACAGTGCGTTTCTCATCGCGTTCGCGATCACCGCAATTTCCGGC
>JAPULC010000474.1 GCA_027295305.1 Gammaproteobacteria bacterium | reverse complement strand
GTGGCGGTGCCGGCAGCGCAACGTGCCTTGATCGCGTCGTGTTGAATGACGAGAAATTCGTCACAGTTTTCGTCTGGATCCGTGCGCTGATTCACACTTTTTTCGGAGGTTGTCGTAAGAGGAATCCTGGGACGGCAACTTTGTAGCTAGTTCCTGTCCACAATGCTTAGCATTCTGGATCGAACTAGCGATCCGGGGCATGGATGCCGCGGCAGCCGTAGGACTGCCGTTAGCAAAACCCGCTCTTTGCGCAGCGAAGGCAAGGGTTTTGGGAGCGAAGGCGAATTTACTTCGCCGGAGCGTGGGAAGAAATTCGCGCGGACGGCGAATTTCTGGACAAGAACTAGTCAGAGTCGTTGGCCGGCTTTCCCCGAGAGTCTTCGGATGGATGAGCACGCTTCATCAGGAAATATCCGATCGCCAGCGCCAGCACCATGGCAGCGATCCCTAGACCCCCCATGGGGTCGGTCTTGAAATCGTAGACGATCACCTTGCGTGCAACGGCAATCAGGGCCACCACCAGCACGAACTCCGCGCGCAACGTGTGCTCCTGGTGATAGATCCGGATGGTCTCCACGAGCTCGAGCCCGATCAGGATCATCAGGAAGAAGCCGAAGATCGGGAACAGCTCCTGGATGTTGAGCAACAAGAAGAGCGGCGGCTTCATCATCTCCTGAGCAATGATCACCACCAGCTCGACGGACGCGAGGATCACCACGAGCAGCATGAGCAGCAGCAGCGCGGTGATGACGCCGCGCTCGATCTGGTCCGTCACCCGTTCCAGCATCGTCAGCCTCTCATCCCATATGAAACAGGGTCAGACCCGCCGTCGCGGGTCTGACCCATGGCTCCCCTTGTTCCCCATGACCGGGAGCAGAATAGAAAGGGGACATTCACCTTCTGTAGGGGGGGAGGGAGTCTCGAAAGGAATACTGAATGTCCCCTTAGCCGCGTTGATCTGCGCTGGCGCGCCCTCACCCCGGTTTGCCCTCGGCAGGCTTTCGAAATTCACCACTTGCTGTTTGGCTACGATTTGTACAATATCAAAATTCTGATTGAATGTCTTCTATTAATTGAAATATTTGGGTGTGATTAGTGCACCATTGTGCAATCTGCCAGGCCAGTCTGGAAGTGGCCAGGCTCACCTGTCCCAGCTGTCGGGTGAGCCTGGAGGGCCGCTTTCGACTGCCGCGGCTGGCGCGGCTCTCGGCCGACGAGCAGCGCCTCGCGGAGCGGGTGCTGCTGGCAGGTGGCAATCTCAAGGCGGTAGCGCAAGAGCTGGGCATCAGTTATCCGACGCTGCGCAAACGCCTGGATGTGCTGCGGCGCACACTAGGGGAACTCCAACAGAGCGACAGAGACGCCGAGGATGCTTTACTGAAGGCAGTGGAGAACGACGAGATCGCGGCCGAAGAAGCGGCCCGTCTCATCGAGGAGTTGAATGGTGGCGCCTGAGCCGCAGGAACGCATCGCTCGCATGGCGGCTGAGGGTGTCATCACCCCGGATCAAGCCTTCCGACTGCGATCAAGTCTCGCTTTCGCGGGCATGCGCCTGGCCATGCCGCGACGCCCCGACGGTGCCTGGCGGCCGAGCGTGGCGGTTCTCGCCTTCACCGCTTTTGCCATCTGGATTCTGGCGGTTCTTCTCGGTGATCCCCCCGCCGGCGAGATTCAGAGTGTTCGGGACGTGTTGAACGGGCCTGGGAGCGTTGGAGAGATGAACAATTTGTTTTCCGGCGTACTCGCCCTCGTGCTTCTGGTGGCGTTGCCGGTGTTCGGCTGGATGTGGGTGCACAACACACTCGTTGGGAAGGAAGAAGCAACTCGCGCCGCCTGGGCACAGGTTGAAAGCAATTTTCAGCGGCGTGCGGATCTCATTCCAGCGCTGCTCGAGACGATATCGCGCTATCTCGACTACGAAGCCGAGACGTTCAGGTCGGTGACGGAGACGCGGGGAGGCAATCTCGGTGAGGCCGTGAATGACCTGGTGGATGCACAGGCCGAAGCTGCCGCGCTGATCGAGCGCCATGGACGCGAGATCATCGAGAACGACGCTGCACTGGCTGCGCTCGAAAACGCGGAACGGGCGCTCACGGAACGCATGGGAAACTTCATCGCAGTTGCAGAGAGCTATCCGGAGCTTCGCTCATCGGATCAGTTTCTCGAGCTGCAGGCACAGGTGGAAGGCACGGAGAACCGCATCAATGTGACGCGAATGCGATTCAACGATGCGGTGGAAGAATATAATTCGAGCATACGAAAGGTCCCGGCAAGTCTCGTGGCAAGTGCGGGTAACTTTCGAAGGAAGGGATATTACAAGGCGGAGCCCCATGCAATCGATGCGCCAGAACTCAGCTTTCAGTAAGGCCCTGATAGTCGTCGCCGCACTCGCGCTTTTCGGTTGCCAACGAACGCACACCGAGCGGGTTCTGGACGGCGCTGGAGTGCTGTCTCCCGAAGAGCGCGCGCGGATCAACGAGCATCACGCACTTCTCCTTGCGGACCATGACATCGACTACCGTGTCGTCACGGCCAACACGCAGACCGAAATCGAGCTATACGCAGCAGAGAGCTTTGAGCTGCTGGGCGTGGGACGAGAGAGCGCCGCGAGTCGTGGGTTGTTGCTTCTGGTCGACCCAACCAAGGATCAGGTGCGATTGGAGGTCGCCTATTCGCTGGAGGGTGTCTTCCCCGACGCATTCATTGCCTACGTCCAGCAGCAACAGATGGTTCCGTTCTTTCGGGCCGGTCGCCTGGCCGATGGCATTCTCGCGGCCACGGAGCTGATCGTGCAGCGCGCGATGGACGCAGAAGCGAACCTGGGATTCGACGTCGCGGGCCTCGAAGGCAGCGCCGGTGCTGGCGCGACAACCAAAGCTCAAATCGGTCAGGGTTCTGCGCCGACGACGCCGAAGGTGCTACGCGAATATGCGGCGGGCGAGACACCGAACGATACCCTTTCGAGCTATTTCGACGTGATGGATGCGCGCGACACGAGGCCAGCGCTTTCCATCTACACC
>JAPULC010000473.1 GCA_027295305.1 Gammaproteobacteria bacterium | reverse complement strand
TGGTCAATTTTAGGTGACCTTCGCCCGCGGCGCAACCGCAGAAATCCCCGCGCGCTCCATGAATACAGCGCAGGGTGTCGAGGACGTGCTCGAGCCGTTTGCCTGCGGCGGGCACGCCCGAGAGGGCTATTTGTGGGGACTTCAGCAACCTGCCTCAAGCGACCAGTCCCTGAACGCGTGCCGCCTCCTCGCGCACGAGTTCCGGCGCGCCCAACACCTGCCGATTGAAGCCAATGCGCTTGAACCAGTAGTGCAGTCCGAGTAGATCCGTGAAACCCATCCCACCGTGCACTTCGGTGGCCGTGCGAGCGACGAAGCGCCCCACCTCCGACAGATGTGCCTTCGCGTGACAGGCCATCAGCCGTGCCTCGTCGGGAATCGCGTTTACCGAGTACGCCGCGTACCAGACGAGTGACCGGCAAGGCTCGAGCTCGGCTGCCATCTCCGCACACATGTGCTTCACGGCTTGGAACGATCCGATTGGTCGATTGAACTGGCGGCGCTCCTTTGCATAGGCAATGGACTTGTCGATCATGTCCTGGGCAGCACCCAACGTGTCGGCGGCGAGCATCAGCCGTCCGACGTCGATGGTATCCAAGAGCGGCCCACGATCGTCGACCGTCCCGGGGAGCACCTCCGACGGCGTCGCATCGAGCGTGATTTCGGCCACCGAGCGCGTGCGGTCGATGGTCTTGAGCTTGTTGCGCTCGAGACCTTTCGCATCGCCTCCCACCAAATGTAGAGCGCCGGTCGAGTCCGCGATGAGATAGGCGTCGGCCTCCATCGCGTCCAGCACGAACATCGCTTTGCCGGTGAGATTGCGATTCGATGCATTGATGCCTTCGCCTTCACGACGACCGATCTGCTCGGTGACGCCCACCGCAACGGTGGTCTCACCTGAAGCGATCTTTGGCAGCCACTCGTCTTTCTGCGCATCGCTGCCACCCGCCAACAGCGCAACGGGCGCCATGATCGACGTGGCCGCGTAGGGTACCGGCGCAACCGCATTGCCGAGAGCTTCCGCCACTAGTGCGGCTTCGAGAAAACCGAGGCCAACGCCCCCGAAGGCTTCGGGGATCACAATGCCCGGAATGCCGAGCTCCACGAGTCCGTCTCGGACATCGGCCGCCAACGTCTCTTCAGCGTCGGCGGCCTTGCGCACGCGCTCGAGGGGACAGTTCGATTCGAGAAAGCGGGTGACGCTTTCCTGCAGCATGCGCTGCTCTTCGTTCAGCATGAACTCCATAGGTCTGGCCCCTAGATCGGCTGATCGAACTTGGGCTCTTTAGGAAGCCCGAGCGCACGTTCGCTGATGATGTTTTTCTGAATCTGCGCGGTGCCGCCGCCAATGATGAGACCGAGGTCCATCATGTAACGGTGCTGCCACATGCCGCGGTCGCGAATATACGGGCTCTGGTCGTACAGCAGCCCGAGCTCGCCCATGACATCGAGCGCCAGACCTGCCGTCTGGTGATTCAGCTCGCACCCCTGAAGCTTGACGATCCAACGCGACAATCCTGGTTCCTCGCCCTTGGCGTTGTGGGAGAAGACGCGCATCCCGTTGAACTTCATTGCGAAGACTCGCGCCTGCAGCGCCATCGCGCGGTCACGATAGCTCGGGATGTCGATGAGCCGCTGGCCATCGATGGTCTCCGACTTCATCAGCTCGAGAATGTCGCGGAAGCGGGTCTCCGCCTGATTCGGATCCCCCAGCCCGCCGCGCTCGTGCTTCAGCGTGGCGTTGGCGACGTACCAGCCCTCGCCCCGCTTACCGACGATCTCCGTCGTCGGCACGCGGGCGTCGGTAAAGAACACCTCGTTGAAGAACGAGTCGCCCGTCATTTGCTTCATCGGCCGGACGTCTAATCCGGGGGTGTCCATGGAGATCAGCAGATAGCTGATGCCCTGGTGCTTCGGTGCGTCCGGCTCGGTGCGCACGAGGCAGAACATCATGTCCGCCTGCTTCGCACCTGAGGTCCATATCTTCTGACCGTTGATGACGAAGTCATCCCCGTCGACATGTGCTTTGGTCGAGAGTGACGCCAGGTCCGAGCCCGAGCCGGGTTCCGAATAGCCCTGACACCAGCTGATCTCGCCACGCACGGTGGGGCCGATGAAGCGCTTCTTCTGCTCCTCGGTGCCGAGCTCGAGCAGCACGGGAGTAATGCGGTTGTCGCCGCTATGGCCGGGGGGCACCTTTGCCCGAGTGAACTCCTCCGCGAGGATGCGAGATTTCAGGATGTCGGGCTCTAGTCCGGCGCCGCCGTATTCCTTCGGGATGGTGCGTGCTGCGTAGCCGTGCTCGATCAGAAGCTGTTGCCACTCGCGTGCCGCCGCGCGGCCGGCACCGAACCGCGGTGCTTTGTCCTTGTTCTTCTCCAGGAAGCCGCGTACCTCGTCGCGATACGCCTCGTACTCCTGGCTATAGGCAAGATCCATGACTACCCCCCCACGGCTCGGATGAGACATCGAATCGTACTACATTGGCGCGATCTCGCGTCGATGGCTCGAGACCGCGATGTGTTTGCTTGCCGGCGCGATCTACTCGAGGATGCGCTGCGGTTGAAGAGGCGAGTTGGCTCCTCGGGCGACGCAGAGGTCAGATTGCGATCCTCGACCATCGTCCCGCCCGCCACATCATCGCGAAAATCACAGACTGCCCGCCGCGAAATGCAAATTGATGCACAATCCAGATGCCC
>JAPULC010000472.1 GCA_027295305.1 Gammaproteobacteria bacterium | reverse complement strand
TTGCGGATGGCTTCGGGCACCGCCTTGTCGGTCAGCAGCGGATCGCCGGGCACCTGGTGCATCGCAATGAACGTGGCCGTCGCGATGAACCAGACGGTGATCACCCCTTGAATGAGTCGCTTGATGGTGTAGCGGAGCATAATGTCTTTTTGTTCGTACTCGTGACGTTGGGCTGTAGGAGCGGCCTCCGGCCGCGATGGGTGCGCCTTACGAGGGTCGCGTTGTGTCGCGGCGGGACGCCGCTCCTACGGAGTTCTGGTCTGCTCCTCCTAGTCTTTCACCCAAGCGTACGTGTAATCGGGATCGTGTCCTACCACGCGACGTGTCACGCCCTCGAGCTGTGGATGGGTGACATACACGCCCACCCGCTCGTAGTTGGGAATGATCACGGCGTCGGCGTAGATGATGCGCTGAATCTCGGCGAAGGCCTCCATGCGCGTTTCGGGATCCAGTGAGGCCTCTGCGACACGCACCCAGCGGTCCAGCTCGGGATTCGAGTATTCCCCGCGATTGTTCTTGTTCCACGACGCGAACAGATCACCGAACGTGAGGGGATCGTCGTAATCGGGACCCCAGCCCGCTGCCACCATGTCGAACTCCCCGGAGGTCATCTTGGCGAGGCGTTGCTTGAAGATCTGTCGGTCTATCTTGATCTCGAGCCCGAGGGTGCGGCGGTACAAGTCCTGGACATACTCCGCCTGCTTTTGGGAGTCCGGGCTATCGCCCACCAACAGCACCAGGGGCGGGATCTGAGCGACTCCCAGCTCATCCTTCGCGATCTCCAGATGCTCGCGCGCCCGGGCCGGCTCCACGCGATGGGGGGTCGCCGGATACTCCTGGCGAAATCGACCCTTCACGCCCTTCAGCCAGACTGGAAACAGCGACTCCCCAGGGATGTTCCCCGGAACCCTGATGACCTTGTAGACGAGCTCACCAGGATCGAATGCGAGTTGCAGCGCCTTGCGAAGGTGATAGTTGTGGGTGAGGCGCTCGGGCCGATGGTTGAGCTCGAGATAGAACACCGCGCCGTCGGAGAACTTCTGGATCTTCCAGTGATTTTCCAACGCATTCTGCAGTGTGTCGGCGCTCAGACCCGCCGAAGCGATCTTGCCGTCCTTGAAGAGATTCAAGCTCGCATTGGTGTCGTTCGTTATGTACGCCATGTCGATCACGTTCAGGCGAATGGCATCGCGATCCCAGTAATGCTCGTTCTTCTCCAGTCGGATGCTCGCGCCGTGGACCCATTCAGCGATCGTGAATGCGCCGTTGTAGAGCAACTCATCGGCGTCGGCGCCGTACCGGCCCTGAGTTTGTTCATAGAAATCCTGTCGCACTGGCATGAACGTGCCGAATGCCATCAGCTTGTCGAAGTACGCAGTGGGCCGCTCGAACTCCACTTCGAGCGTGCGAGCGTCGATCGCACGTACGCCCAGCGACTCTACCGGCAGCTCGCCTTCGTTGATCGCGCGCGCGTTCCTGATCATGTAGAAGATGAACGAATACTGAGACGCAGTGGAAGGATTCACCGCGAGCTTCCAGGCGTACACGAAGTCCTCGGCCGTCACCGGCTCTCCATCGCTCCATCGCGCATCGTCTCGCAACCAGAACGTGGCGCCATCGGCTCGCACGTTCCAACGCTCTGCCACACCGGCCACCAGACGATTGTGCATGTCGTAGCGCAGCAGGCCCTCCATCACGTGACCGAGGATCAGGAAGCTCGTGGCGTCGGTAGATTTCGTGCTGTCGAGCTGCGGGGGCTCGGTGCCGAGAGACAAGGTGATCGATTGGGCCACGGGATCGACGGCTCTGGCGGAATCGCCCATATCTGTCAGACGCGCAAGGGCCACCATGACGAGCCCGATCGACACGAATCCAGCGATGAATATCAGCAGGAGTTGCTTGCCGGCGGCGCGGGTGAAGGAATCGCTATCGCTTCCCGGGTGATCGGCGACCTCGGTGCGGGTGAATTGCGTGGACACGACGCGTGTGTCAATTCACGGTGCGCAACAGGTTGCTCACGACGCGCTCCATGTGCATGAGCGAATTGCACTCTTCGACGACATGGGAATAGGCGGCGTACTTCTTCATCTCCGAGTCACCCACGTTCCAGGTGTTGCGCGGCTCGGGATTGAGCCAGATCAGACGCTTACAGCGGTCGTACATCTCTTTGAGGATCTCGGCATGAGGTTCGCCGTAATTGTTGCGCCCGTCGCCGAGAATGATGATGGTCGTGCGATTGTCCAAGTCGTCCATGCACTTCTTTTTGAAGTCCATAAACGACTGGCCGTAATCGGTGACGCCGCCGGAGTAGTCACGGATGGTCTTGGAAATTGCGTCCTCGATGTCCGCGTGCTCGAAGAGGTCCGTCACCTCGCCCAGATCGGACGAGAATGCAAAGGCGCGCAGCTTCGGCATGACTTCCTGCAGCGAGTAGAGCAGCATCAACATGAAGCGCACATAATTCGCCACCGAGCCGCTCACGTCGCAGATGGCGAAGACCTTGGGGCGATCGATCTTCACCGACTTCCAGTGCAGATCGAAGAGCGCGCCGTCGTAGGCCATGTTGTGGCGGATGGTGCGCGGCACGTTGAGCTGGCCGCGTTTGAACACCTTTTTCTTCCTGCTGTGCAAGGCGACGAGCCTTTTTGCCATGCGCAGCACGATTTCCTGAATGTGGTGAAAGTTTCTGTGCTCGATATTCGAGAGCTTGACTTTCTTCAGGAGGTCCTCGCGCAGCTTGCGACCCGTCGCATCGGCATGCAGCAGAAACTGCCGCTCGACGTAATCGCGCACCTGCTCGCGCAGCCACTCTCGACGACGCTTGAGCTCCTGAGCAAGGCGCCTCTCGGGAAGCTGGAAGCTTTGTGAGAGCCCGGAGACTTCCTGATTCATCTCCTTCAATCCCATGGCGTCCATGATCTTGCGCGTGTACAGGCCCTTCTGGGTGAACACGCTGATCTCTTCGAGCTTCACGTCCTTGGCAGCCTCCGCCATGACCATCGTGAGCTCGATGCGATCGCCGTGCATTAGAAGCTTGCCCAGCGAAGTCGCTGGCTCAGGCATGGGCCCGGTCCCGAGACTCTGCTCACCGGCAACCTGCTCGGTTTCGAGTTTTTTGGGCTTGCGGTGTCCGCCCGTGCCGCCAGCGCCGCCGGGTGTGCCACCGCCATCTGCGCCTTCTGCATCGGATTCGTCGCCGAGCTCCTGACGTTCCCCGCCGTCGCCGCTCTCCTGCCCTTCGGCGGCTGACGCTTCGCTATCTTCGAATTCCTCGAAGGTGAAGTACTGCTCGAAGCAGGTATCAAAAGCGTCCTTCTCCTCCGACGTTTTCGGCAACACGATGGAGAGTGTGTTTTTCAGAAATTCGCGGTCGCGATAACCCACGAGCTGGACCGCATTGAATGCGTCCAATGTCTCGGCGGTGGACACGCGCACCTCGGCCGTGCGCAGGGCCCTGATGAAATTGCCGAGAGTTTTCTCCATGTAGAGATGACGCCGGGCTTTATCCGGCGTCTTTCAGCGCCTTGTTGGTGATGCTGTAGAGCTCGGAATCGACGTTCTCGATGTCTTCCTGGAACTTCAGGATCACGTTCAGGGTGTTGCGCACGAGGTCCGCGTCCAGCGAGTCCGTGTGGAGCAGCATCAACGTGCGCGCCCAGTCGATGGTCTCGCTGATGGCTGGGACCTTCTTCAGATCCATCTGTCTGAGCTCCTGGATGAACGCTACGAGCTGGCGCTGAAGCTCCGCTGGAATGTCCGGGACGCGCGCATGAATGATGCGCTGTTCGAGCTCGGCGTCCGGAAACGGAATATACAGATGCAGGCAACGGCGCTTGAGCGCATCGGAGATCTCGCGCGTGTTGTTGCTCGTGAGGAACACCATGGGTGGCGTGTGTAATGCCTTCACGGTGCCGATCTCGGGAATGGACACCTGATAGTCGGACAGGATTTCCAGGAGCAGCGATTCGAATTCGTGATCGGACTTGTCCACCTCGTCGATCAGCAGCACGCAGCCGTCTTCCTGCTTCAGCGCCTTCAGGAGTGGTCGGGGCTCGAGAAAGTCCTCCGAGAAGAAGATGTCGCCGAATTCGTGCAGGCGTCGCACTGACTCCTCCAGCCCCTTGGCCCCTTGCAGCACGTCGTGAAGGGTCTCTTTCAGTACCTGGGTGTAAAGCAGCTGCTTGCCGTACTTCCACTCGTATAGCGCCTTCGCTTCGTCCAGGCCCTCATAGCACTGCAGGCGAATCAGTGGCAGCCCGAGCATCGAGGCGGTTGTCTTGCCGAGCTCGGTTTTGCCGACTCCCGGAGGCCCTTCGATCAGCACCGGCTTCTGCAGGTGATAGGCCAGATACACGGCGGTGGCGATGGGGTCGTTGCAGATATAACCGTGCGCCTCGAAGGCGTCTCTGAGGGATTCGACCGACGAGGCGACCTGCTCGATGTCGATGTCCGCGCTCAGCTGTTCGGACTGGGTGTTCACTGATATCAGGTTCCTAATTCACACCACATCGTGCCTTCCAGGCACCTCTAAAACCTCGAATTGCAGCGCGACATCTCGCCGTAGGAGCGGGTAAAGCCGCTGCTACGGGATTTTAGAGGATCCCTTTGGGCGCAACGTGGACAAGGCAGGATATTATCGGGACAAGGGCAACCGATGTATAGCCGTAGGAGCGGGGCAGGGGGGAGCCGTCCATGAGTCGATTTGACCTCGGTCAGGCGCGCTGGATTGCGTTCTGGGTGGGGATATTGCTGCTGGTAGGCTGCGCCGTTACGGGGAGGGAGGGTGACGACGCTGGCGCAGGTACCGAAGGGCCCGTCGAGGGTCGTGCGCCGTTTGAGTCGAGCTACACGCCGCAGCCCACCAAGCCCGTGGTCATCCGCGGCGCCACGGTGCTCACGGGCACGGGGGTGCGTCTCGAGCGTGCTGACGTCGTACTTCGCGACGGGCTGATCGCGGTCATCGGAAGCGCCGAGGTGCCCCCAGGCGCTGAGATCGTGGATGGCTCAGGGAAGTGGGTGACCCCCGGAATCATCGACGTCCATTCCCACCTCGGGGACTATCCGGCTCCCTCTGGGCGCGCCCATTCCGATGGCAACGAGTCCACCTCGCCCAATACCGCCGAGGTCTGGGCGGAGCATTCGGTCTGGCCTCAGGATCCCCAGTTCCCGCGCGCCCTGGCAGGCGGCGTGACGACGCTGCAGGTGCTGCCGGGCTCGGCGAATCTCTTCGGCGGACGCGGGGTGACGTTGAAGAACGTGCCTTCGCGAACCGTTCAAGGCATGAAATTCCCCGGTGCCCCACACGGTCTCAAGATGGCCTGCGGGGAAAATCCGAAGCGTACCTATGGCAGGCGCAATCGCGCACCGTCGACGCGAATGGGCAATGTCGCCGGTTACCGAAAAGCTTGGATCGATGCGGCGGATTATCGGCGCAAGATTGCCGAAGACCCAGACGATCCCCCCAAGCGCGACCTGAAGCTCGAGACCCTCGCCGGCGTGCTCGATGGCGAGATCATCGTCCACAACCACTGCTACCGTGCCGACGAGATGGCCATCATGATCGACGTCGCGCGGGAATTCGGATACCGCATCGGCACCTTTCACCATGCCGTCGAGGCGTACAAGGTGGCGGATCTGCTGCGCGCAGAAGGGATCTGCGCCGCCATGTGGGTGGACTGGTGGGGACGTAAGCTCGAGCAGTTCGACGCGGTGCGTGAAAACGTCGCCTTGGTGGCACACGCCGGGGCGTGCGCCATCGTCCACTCGGACGATCCGACCGACATTCAACGACTGAACCAGGAGGCCGCAAAGGCGATGTCGGCGGGCCAGCGCATGGGGCTCCCCTTCACGCAAGCCGACGCCATTGGGTGGATTACCTCGAATCCAGCACGGGCGCTGGGCATCGATTCACGCACCGGCACGATCGAGGTGGGAAAGGCCGCGGACGTCGTAGTCTGGGACGGCGATCCCTTCAGCGTTTACAGCCGTGCGGAGAAGGTCTACATCGACGGCTATCTCTACTACGACCGGGAGAACACGGCGCGACAGCCGGTCACCGACTTCGAGCTCGGGCTCACGCCTGAGGGAAGGCGGCCATGAGGGTAGCCGTGTTCTTTGTGCTTCTGATTGCTCCGCAGATGCTGATGGCCGAACGCATCGCCGTGATCAATGGACGCGTCCACACCGCCACGGCCGCCGGCACGTTGGACCGCGCCACCGTGCTGATCGATGACGGCATCATCCGGCGGGTTGCGCGAGACTTTGCGCTGCCCCCGGGGGTTCGTGTGATCGACGCCGCGGGCAAGCACGTGACGCCGGGGATCTTCGCTGCCCACACTGAGCTGGGATTGACCGAGATCGGCCAGGTCGCGAGCACCGTGGATGTGCGTGTGACCGATGTCGAGCTTGGGCCTGCGTTTCGCGTGGACACGGCAGTGAATCCCGACTCCTCGCTGATTCCGGTGGCGAGACTCGAAGGCGTGACGCGTGCGGTGATCGCACCGCGCAACGGCAACGATGTGTTCGCAGGATTTGCCGCGGCGATTCATCTGGGGGATTCGACGGCGCCGGTCTTCGCCCGCGACATCGCCCAGTTTGCCGCGCTGGGGACCCAGGGGGGAGGATATACGGGGGGATCACGGAGCGCGGCGTACTGGCGAATCATCCGCGCATTCGAGGATGCAGAGCGCTTCGGCCGCGGCGGTGGTTCCGAGGACCCGGAGCTTTTTCTTTATCCGCCGCACGACCTCGAGGCGATTCAGTCCGTGCGGACGCGCAATCTTCCGCTCGCGATCTTCGCGTCGCGCGCCAGCGACATACGGCTTGCTATCGACATCGGCCGGGAGCTCGAGTTACCGATCATAGTTGTCGGCGGCCAGGAAGCATGGAAGGTGGCAGGTGAGTTGGCCGATGCCGGGGTGCCTGTGATCCTCGACCCGTACGACAACATACCCAGAAGCTTCGACGTGCTCGGGGCGCGGATGGATAATGCGGCGCGCCTGGATGCTGCCGGGGTCAAGATCGCCTTTCGAACCGACCGCACTCATCGTGTTGGACGATTGCGCCAGCGGGCCGGAAACGCGGTCGCCCATGGCTTGTCGTGGGAGCACGCGTTGCGCGCGATTACCGCCAACCCCGCAGAGATTTTCGGTCTCGAGAATCGCGTGGGTACGCTTCAGCCGGGCCGCGAGGCGGATCTGGTGATCTGGAACGGCGATCCTCTGGAATTGACCACGTGGGCGGAACAGGTGATGATCCGCGGCCGACTCATAGAGATGGAGTCGCGCCAGACGCTGCTCAGGGATCGATACCGGGATCTGTCGGATCAGTCGAGGCCGTTTGGTTATCGCTAAATCTTTTTTTGGGGGAGACGTATGAGCATCGACGGGACTTGGAAAGTCACCATGACCACGCCAATGGGTACGCAGGATGTGACGATGACACTGGCATCCGACGGCGGCACCCTGACCGGATCCGTGGCGGGCCCGCAGGGCAACACCGAGATCACCGAGGGTACGGTGGATGGCGACAGTGCCGCCTGGAAGCTGGAGGTGTCCGGGCCCATGGGCGAGATGACACTCGAGACCAAGGCCACCGTGGACGGTGATGCCATCAAGGGCGAGGTGCAGCTCGGCTCGTTCGGCACCGCGACGTTCGAGGGCACCCGGGAAGCTTGAGCGGCTGAGTTCCGCCTCGCGTGAACCTAGACGAGAATGGCGTCAGACCAGCGTCAGACCCCATTTTCTGACATCCGAAGCGCCTTGCACGGTTAGCCGGGGCAGGCGCGCATGTGTGCGTGTGTTGAATGGTGGCAGACGATGAGGAAGGTTGATGGCTTCGCGGCGTGATTCGATCAAGCTCTCGCCAGACGAGATCGGCGAGTACCTTGCGCACGAAAGGACGCTCATCATCGTCTCCAACGGGCCTCGCGGTTATCCGCATGCCATGCCCATGTGGTTCTTTGTCGACGACGAGGGCCGCATCAACGCCACCACCTTCACGAAGAGCCAGAAGGTCTTGAATCTCCGGCGTGATCCACGCGCGACGTTGCTCGTGGAGAGCGGAATCGAATATGCGGAGCTCAAGGGAGTCGCGATCGAGGCCCGTGCCGAGGTGATCGAAGACACGGAGCTGGTGGCGGATACGCTTGCCAGAATCAGCATCAAGCATGGCTCCGGCACCGAAGCCGACGTCGCGCAGATGCGCAAGGCCGTGAGCGCCACCGCGACGAAACGTGTGCTGTTGCGCTTCACGCCCGAGCATTACGTAAGCTGGGATCACGCCCGCCTCGGCGGACGGTATTAGGGGACAGTCCCCTAAATGGTGCCAGGCACGGTGTGCCTGGCACCACAAGGAAGCCGCGTTACGCGGCTTGTTCTGCCTGCTCGATGACGTTTTCACTCGCGTTGATCGGAATCACCCGCGGCTTGGCTTCTTCCGGAAGCTCGCGCTTTAGGGTGACGTGAAGCAGCCCATCCTTCAGCGCTGCGTTCGCCACGTGGACGTAGTCCGCGAGACGGAAGTTGCGTCGGAATGCGCGTTTCGCGATTCCGCGATGCAGATAGGTGACGTCGTTCTCGGCGGGCTGATCGGTCCGGCCTTCGACCATCAGAACGTTGTCCTTCACGGTGACATTCAGATCGTCATCGGAGAAGCCGGCGACGGCAAAGATAATTCGATACTCATCGTTGCCCCAACGCTCGACGTTGTAGGGTGGATAGGCACTTGCGGCGTCGTTTCGCCCGAAGCTGGACTCGAATAAATCGTTGAAGCGATCGAAACCGATGGAGCTGCGAAGCAGCGGGTTCAGGGAAAATGCAGTAGCCATTTCTGACCTCCTCAGATGAAAGCAAAGTCGTTTGCGGGACCCTGTTCAGGCATCCCGTAGGATCTAGATGAGGTCAGGTTCTACGAAATTCAATAGTGAGCCGCTGGTCTTCGTTGCGGGTACGTCGCCGTCCCGGTAAAGCAGTTCGCAGTGCGAACTGCCGACCAGGTTGGACCACCAGCAAGTTTTCGCGGTACTGTGCCTCGATGGCAGACGTCAGTGCCGACAACTTGGACTGGACCGCGCTTTCGATGCAGCTGACCAACGGCCAGCTCGCGTTCCTGGTGGGTGCCGGTCTGTCGATGACGGGCAAGAGCCCACTTCCGTCTGCAGATTCCCTTCTACAGCTCTGTGTGCAGCGCATCGAGCAAGCCTTCGGTGAGACGCCGCCCGAAGAAGCGCGCGCGAGTCTGGAAGCACTTTGTGACTATCTGCATGGGATGAATCAGCTTGGCCGGTTGTTCATACACTCAGTAGTGCCATGGGCTCAGTTCAAAAACGGCGAACCGAACGACGGACACCTGGCGCTGGCCGACTTCCTGATTACCCGCGCAACGGGTGCGGTCGTCAGCACAAACTACGACACCCGCATAGAGACCGCTGCACGCGATCTCGGCGAGCTGGATTTCGTCGCGTTGACCTCGGCCGATGAGTTGGAACCCAGGAATCACTCGCGACTGTTGA
>JAPULC010000471.1 GCA_027295305.1 Gammaproteobacteria bacterium | reverse complement strand
GGCATCACGTACACGCAGGTGGCACAGTATTGCGTGCTGATCTTTGCCTACACCGTGCCGGCCGTGTACATCTCCCTGCTTCTGACGGGCCACCTCTTTCCGCAATTCGGTTTCGGCGCCACGCTCACGGCGGCTCCCGATACCTACCTGCTCGACAGGCTCGATGGTCTGACGACAGAGCTGGGCTTCGGTGCCTATACCGATGGACGCAAGTCCACGATCGACATGTTCTTCATCACGTTTGCATTGATGGCAGGCACCGCGGGATTACCCCATGTCATCGTGCGCTTCTTCACGGTGCCGAAGGTGCGAGACGCCCGCGCCTCGGCGGGCTATGCCCTGCTTTTCATCGCGATCCTCTACACCACGGCCCCCGCGGTTGCGGCTTTTGCACGTACGAACGTGATCGACACCGTGAACGGTGCGATCTACGCGGCGACGCCGGATTGGTTCAAGAACTGGGAGGACATCGGCCTCATCGCGTGGACCGACAAGAACGCCGACGGCGTCATCCAATACCGTGCGGGCGCGCCGTTCGAGAACGCACCGGTCTTTACTACCGAGCGTGGGACCAACGGCGAGCGATTGCTGGAGAATACCCTCACCGCCGGCCCCAACGAGTTGTATATCGATCGCGACATCATCGTGCTCGCCAATCCGGAGATCGCGCGGCTGCCCAATTGGGTGATTGCGTTGGTGGCAGCGGGGGGCCTGGCGGCAGCGCTGTCCACGGCGGCAGGCCTGCTTCTCGTCATGTCCAGCGCGATCTCGCACGATCTCCTGCGTAAGACGTTCATGCCGGGCATCAGCGACCGTCGAGAGCTGGTGTTTGCGCGTGTCTCGGCCGGTGTCGCTGTAATAATCGCCGGGATCTTCGGGATCTATCCATTCGGCTTCGTCGCCCAGGTGGTGGCTTTCGCCTTCGGACTCGCCGCAGCAACTTTCTTTCCCATCATCGTGCTCGGCATCTTCTACAAGCGGATGAATCGGGAAGGCGCGATTGCCGGCATGCTGACGGGGTTGCTATTCACCGCCACCTACATCGTCTATTTCAAATTCGTCGACCCTGCGGCCAATACATCTGCGCACTGGTGGTTCGGCATCTCACCCGAGGGTATCGGCGCGTTGGGCATGCTCCTCAACTTCATCGTCTCGGGCGTGGTCGCCCATCTCACGCCGCCGCCCCCTGCGGCGGTTCAGCGAATGGTGGAGAATATCCGCCATCCTGGCGACCATGGTGCGCGCGTTGACGGCGCTGGACTCGATACGAAAGCCTCCGACTGACCTACCACGAAGCGCGGGGCTCAACGTCTGGCGCGCCCAAGCTCGACGCGCCTCGGCGGCTCTATCTTGTGGCTGCTTTTTGGGGACCATGGCCACCGTGGCGCGGCGCGACATCGCCGAGATGACGATGGTCGAGAACGATGGAGAGTGTCGTTTGCCTGCCTTCACGGCAACTGCACGACGAATGTCCGTTTCCTGCCGGAGACCGACCGACCAGACTCGATGTACTCCAGGTCGGGTAACGGTCGCTCTCGGGCCAGGAGCGGTCAGATTGGCGCGACAACATCAGTTCGATTTCATCTAGACACGCGTTAGGCAGCGGGTTTATGGAACTCAATGACATTGCCATCGGGATCCCGGACGAAAAAGAAGGTGGCACCGCCAAACTCCACCGTCTCTGTTATAGCGATGCCATGATCATCGAGCTGTCGCTTCACCGCTTCCACGTTGGTTATCTCCAGCGCGATATGAGTAAATCCTGTGTGCTTCGCTGCCGCGTCCATTAAGACATTGGTTGGTGATGCATCAGCCGATGCGTTGAGAATGAAATTTATGTTGACCCCGGACGAGTGTTCGACAATGGCGACAGGTTCGGGTCCCATCGGTCCTCCTAGAAATTCGAATCCCAGTTTCTCGTAGAACCCTCGAGATACTTCAAGATCCCTGACTCGCAGACCTACATGATTAATCCGAGTGATTTCTTTCACGACTCCCTCACATTCCGGTTTGGTTCCAATTGTGACAACGGTCTTTGCGTTTTGCGAGCGTCTGTTCAGGGTCGATGTCAAGAGACAAAACACCTGCCTGCCGCGTTCGTCTGCGTACGGGAGCCGTAACCGCCTGCGAGGTTTTGAAGCGGGTTCGCAACGGCAGCAGTACAGCGGTCAACGGTCATCCACTGGGATCAATACCGTAGTGCTCTATGCGTGCTATCAGCCAGATACGGACGTAGGCCATCGGGATCGACCCCTATGCAGACATTCGCATCTGACACCTCGAATGTCAGCTTCTAGATCATGAACCAGCCGCTGGAGAGACCTGGAGATGTAGAATACTGAGTCGCTGAAATAGGAGTGAAAGCCATGTGGCCTGATCGCAAGCTGCTCGATCTAATCGGTATTGAACTACCAGTCATTCAGGCCCCTATGGCGGGGGGGAATGGGTCGGAGATGGCAATTGCGGTCAGCGAGGCGGGCGGACTCGGGTCGCTGCCGTGCGGCGCAGTCGACGTTACCGAAGCACGCGCAGAGATCGCGGCCATACGGCAACGCACGACAAAGCCCTTAAACGTCAACTTCCTCTGTCATACGCCGCCCAAGCCGGACCCTGATCGCGATGCAGCATGGAAGGAGCGACTGGCAGCGTACTATGCCGAGCTTGGTCTCGACGCTTCTGCCTCCGCCCCTGCCGTCAATCGCGCTCCTTTTGATGAGGCAATGTGTGAGATCGTCGAAGAGCACAAACCGGAAGTTGTGAGCTTTCAGTTCGGGCTACCCGAACGGGCGCTGCTTAGCCGCGTGAAGGCGACCGGCTGTGTGGTGCTCAGCTCTGCGACCACGGTGGAAGAAGCGCGGTGGCTCGAAGACCATGGTTGCGATGCGATTATTGCTCAAGGGTACGAGGCGGGTGCCCATCGTGGCATGTTTTTGACGGACAATATCGAGACGCAGCCGGGAA
>JAPULC010000470.1 GCA_027295305.1 Gammaproteobacteria bacterium | reverse complement strand
AATCTCCGTCGCAGATCGCCCCATGTGTTCTGACGCCCCGAGATTCGCGGCTCTCAACTAAGGGCACTGGCCGAACAGGAGTGATATGTTGGCGAATGGAGTTGCGGGCTCGGGGGAGGCTCACATGGATTTGCAACTGGAGGGGCGCCGCGCGCTGGTCACGGGTGGCAGCCGCGGCATCGGACGCGCAGTTGCCCGCGCACTGGCTCTCGAGGGCGTCGACTGCGCGATTGCCGCGCGCTCCGAGACCACGCTCAACGACGCCGCCGATGTCATCAGCCAGGAGAGCGGGCGCAAGATCGTGCCGATCCTGGTCGAGCTCACCGACGTCTCCTCCATCGGTTCGATGGTTCGAACTGCGGCCGAAACCCTCGGGGGCCTCGAGATACTCGTGAATTGCGGCGCGCGGGCGAGCGGTGATCTCCCGGAAAGCTTCGCCGAGGTCAGCGACGAGACGATCCTCCACGACTTCGAGGAAAAGTTCGTCGGCTATCTTCGCTGTGCGCGGGAGGCGGTCCCGCACATGCGCCACGCAGGCTACGGGCGGATCGTGAACATCGGAGGAATGGCCGCGCGAACTGCAGGGAGAATCAGTGCGGGCGCGCGCAACGCGTCGGTGTCTTCCCTCACCAAAACGCTGGCCTCTGAACTCGGCGCTGACGGCATCACGGTGAACGCCATCCACCCCGGGCTGACAGACACCGAAACTGTACGGGAGCGCGTGGCCGATCTCGCACGTCAGCGCGGCGCAGACCCGGACGAGCTGTTGCAGCGCAGCGCGCGAGGAATTCCCATCGGACGCATGGTGACGGCGGCAGAGATCGCAAATGTGGTGGCCTTTCTATGCTCGCCGCTCGCCGTAGGAATCAGCGGTGAATCCATTGCAGTGGCAGGCGGGTCCGGAAACGAGGTACGTCTTTAGCAATAGGAAGAGGATCATGACGAGCTACGTCTATGCAGGTGCGGCGCGCTATCTCGGTGGTGGTACAGGCGGACTGTTTCGGCTCCCCATCGGCAGTGACAGCTGGGAGTCGTTGGATGCGGGTCTGCCCCAGGCAGCCGAGGTGAGAGCCGTGGTCATTCATCCGGATGACCCGGCAGTCGTCTATGCAGGCACCCAGGATGGACCCTATCGAAGTCGCGATCACGGCGCGCACTGGGACGCATTGCCGCTTCCCGACAACGATCGCGTGGTCTGGTCGTTCCTGTTCGACCCGCGTGATGCAGATACGATATATGCCGGAACCGCACCCTGCGCCATCTATCGAACAACGAACGCGGGCGAAACCTGGGAGTCGCTTCCTATCGTCCCCACCGCAGGGTTGATAGAGGGAGGGTTTCCGACACGCATCATTCGACTGACCGCCGATCCCACGCATCCCGATGAGTTGTACGCGGGCCTCGAGGTGGGCGGCGTCATTCGAAGCCATGATGGCGGCGATACGTGGGAAGACTGCACGGCGGATCTGTTGCGGCTGGCAAAGCACGAGCATCTCAAGAGCGCGATCATCGGCGACGACGACACCGAGGGCATGATGGATTCCCATGCCCTCGCGGTGAGCCCCACGCTTCCGCGCACCGTGTTTCTCGCCACCCGCATGGGACTTTTCCGCAGCTCCGACGGCGCCGAGACGTGGGAAGAAATGGGGATCGGTCGCTTCTCCCCCCTGACCTACGCACGCGACGTGCGTGTCTCGCCCCACGATCCCAACACGCTCTTTGCGGCGCTCAGCAAAGCCGCGGTAAGCGACGCCGGTTCACTCTACGTCAGCCGCGATCTGGGCGAGTCGTGGCAGCGACTCGACCACGGCATTGAAGTGACAAGCACCCTCATGTCGGTCGCGCAAAGCGCAGAGGACCCGAAGCGGCTTTTCTGCGGAGGCCGCGGCGGTCAGGTGATCGGAACGCACGACGGTGGCAACAGCTGGACCGAATATCACATGCCCGAGGGGGTCGAAGACGTCTACACCCTCGCGTGCAACTAGCTAGTTCCTGTCCCGAAAGGGACAGGAACTAGCTAGAACCGCAGAAGGGTCTGCCCTGCGGAGAAATCCCCAGCCTCCGTTGCGCGACACGATCGACTCTCTAGCCGCCTAGCAACCGGAACTATTTGTCGACGGCTAGTCTCCGTGCGAACGGACGGGCCAACCCCCAGCCTCCCCTCCCGGGGCCCACACCACCACGGATTTCTCGGGCCTGTCGCCGATCGTTCTGTGCACCACGGTGTCCTAGTCGCCGTCAGTTTAGGTTCGCGCCGCCGATCACCCCGCCGCCATAGCCCGCTGCGACGTCCCTTAGAAAAAATATATTGTCCTGACAGTATTTCCTGTCTAGGATGATCGCATCACAACGAGGCGAGCGACATGAAGGCTCGAGACCCATCTTCCCGCGGGACATCTGACCGCGGCAGATCGAGCAATCGATGAGGAAGGCAGTCGGTCTACTCGACGATCCGCGCCAGGTGCAGGCGTTGGCTCAGCCCCTGCGCGTGCAGGTTCTCGACGCGCTACGAGAGCCTAATTCGGCGGCGGGCGTGGCCCGCACCATCGGCGGCTCGCGTCAAAACGTGAATTACCACATGAAGGAGCTCGAGCGGGTGGGGCTCGTGCGTCATGCCGGCGAACGACGCAAGGGCAATTTCATCGAGCAGCTCTACGAATCCACGGCCAAGCGCTTTATCGTCTCACCGCGATTCGCCTGGGACCCCGAACGCCTCGCCGCCACCTTGCGCGATCAGGTATCGCTGTCGCATCTTGCGAATCTCGGCGAGCGCCTGCAGCAGCACGCTGCGGCCCTGATCGATCGTGCCGCATTCGACGGAGAGGAAATTCCGAGCGTGAGCATGGAGGCCGAGATTTCCTTCAAGAATGAAGCTTCACGCTCGGCTTTCATGCAGGAATACGTAGCCGCGCTGCGACCACTCTTGAAGAAATACGGTGCACGCACAGGTGAGAACTACCGCGTAGCGATGGCGGTCTATCCCGATCCGGAGGACTAAGTGATGGAAGATGGCTTCGAAGCAACGTTCGTGATCGATCTCTCGCCAGAGGAAGCCTGGGAAGCGCTGACCCTCCCAGTGCTCGGCGGTGCGGAGGCGCAGCCCCCCAATCAGTACGTGGTACCTGGTTTTCCAGGAGGAGGAGATCATGGCGAAGGCGCACTCTGCACGGAGCTCGAGCTCGACCCGGGTCGTCTGCTTCGTTTGCGCAAGGAACACGAGCCCTGCGCCGGAACCGAGATTGCAGTGGTGCTGGAGGCTGCGGGCACCGGCACACGCATCACCATCGTGCAGTCCGGTTTCGGCCCGTGGCTGAAAGATGTCAAAGACATTTTCGAGACCCACTGGCATCAGATCGTCGCAGACTTCAGGCTCCATCTCGAGCGGGGCATCGTCGTTCCGGGAACCCTCTGGGGTGCGAGCCTCGGGGCCATGACCAAACAAACCTGCATAGGGCTCGAAGTCACGAATGTCTCTCCCAATGGGTTCGGCGAAAGGTCCGGAATGGCCGAGGGCGATCTGCTGCTCACACTGCGTGGGATCCGAATCCGCGACACCCAGCAGCTCTGGACCGTGCTCGCGTTGTCCCACGCCGGCGACGAAGTGGAGGCGAGCTGGGCGCGTGGGAGGGACCACTTGCACGCAACAGCAGCCCTGTGAGCGCGCCCCGTGCATCTTCACCTTCTGCGTCACGGCGCGACCACGGGCAACGTGGGAGGGGTTTTCGAAGGACGGATCGGAGGAACGCTCACGGATGAGCAAGTGCGGGCGCTGCGACGCATCGACTTCGACGGTGATACCTTCGACGCGATCTATTCGAGTCCCCTCGCACGCTGCGTGGACACTGCCGCACACCTGGGCATCAATCTGCCACTCCTCGACTCCCGCCTGGCCGAGCGCGATCTCGGGATCTTCGAGGGACTCACGGGAGAACAGTGTCGGTCACGATTTCCAGCTGAGTTCCTGAAGTTTCAAGCGTTCACTGAAGACTACGTCATCCCCAAGGGAGAGAGCCGAGGTGCCCACGTCGAACGTGTAATGAGCTGGCTCGCGGATACCCTGCACCACGAATGCGTCCTTGCGATCACGTCGGGTGGCACCATCGACTTCATCTACCGACTGAGCACGAAGCGCCCGCTTCACGGCGGACATCGAATCTACGGCAGCAACAACGTGGCGCTCTCCTCGTTCGAGATCCGCTGGCCTGACATTCGGCTTCTCTCCTTCGACGTGGTGCTATCCAACGAGTAGTGCGAACTGAATACGTCGCGATGCGCGCATGCTGCAGTTGTAGAATGGCCGACATTTCTCACGCGGAGGAACACAGTGGCTCACGTGATCGAACCGGCTGCGAGCGGTCGCTCGAAATGCAGAGGTTGTGGTGAACCCATCGCAAAGGGCGAGCTGCGATTGGGCGAGCGTCTACCCAATCCCTTCGCGGACGGAGAGATGACGTTCTGGTATCACCTCATCTGTGCGGCGTACAAGCGTCCGGAAACCCTGTTGGAGGCAGTGGCGCAGACCGGGGCTTCTCTCGACAACCGAGAGACACTCGAGCGTGAGGCGCAACGTGGCATCGACCATCGTCGATTGCCCCGCATCAATGGCGTGCATCGCGCGCCGAGCGCACGCGCACGCTGCCGTTCCTGTCGTGAACCCATCACCAAGGACACGTGGCGCATTCCACTCGTGTTTTTCGAAGAAGACCAATTCAATGCCTCGGGATTCGTTCACGCCAGCTGCTGTTTGGAATATTTCGAGACCACCGATGTAATCGATCGTTTGAAGCATTATTCATCGGATCTAAGTGCAGACGACCTCGCTCAGCTTCGCCAAGAGCTGGCAATCGCCAGGTGACACGATCGGCCCCACGAATCGACCGTGGGATTGTCCCCCCTGCCTGCTTCCCGCTACTTCCCTCAGAGCTCGTGGGTTAAACAGACTCGCCATCGCTATCCAAGTCCATCGCGTCCATCTCCGCACGGAGCTCCTCCATCTCGAGATCCATCGCACCGGGTCGGCAGCAGTCGAACCCGGCGGGAAGCTGCGCGCGTTTCGACAACAGTTTTCGCATGCGTGGAAGCCGCTCCTGCATCATGCGGCGATAGGGCATCGCAAATGTCGCATCCGGAATGTCGGCGAGCTCTTCCAGCTGGTACAGCGCAGACCAGAACACCTTCTCGCCGGGTCGATAGTCGCAACGACGGCTCTCTTCGCCGACGCTCTCCCAATCGGTCAGCACCTGGTCGACGAATGCGATCGCGTCGGGTCCAATGCGGGTATCCGCCGTGACTCCCTTCAGCTGCTTCATCAGAGGACGCCGATGGCGTTCCAGGAAGCTCCGTAATTCATCCATGTGGCACTCCATATCTCGTGAATGACCGAAG
>JAPULC010000047.1 GCA_027295305.1 Gammaproteobacteria bacterium | reverse complement strand
ACCGGCGAGAATGCGGGTCATGTCCAGCACGCGCACCCTTGATAACGGCCGATCCGCCCCCGGCAGGGATTCTCGAGGGCTGTCGCCCAGGTGCAGGATCTCCAGCACCGGCAAGCCCGCGACCGCCGCCTGCTGGGGGTGGTCGAGCCACTCCCGGGGCGTGCGCACGAAGGCGGCGCAAGTGCCCGCGGCGATCAATGCTTCTTCCAGCTCCTCGCCCTTCCAATCGGCGATCGCCTCCGCCACCGATGGCCGATCCCCCGGGCATTCCAGGACCTCCAGCGTACGCTCTCGATGGTGAGGAAAGTTGGTGTGCAGCTGCACCCACCGGCCATCCCCGGTGGCGTGAAATCCGGCAATGTCGTCCCACAACGGCGGCGGTGGCGCGCCGTCGATGCGCAGATGCCGCTCGCTGCGAAAAGCAATAGCCGCGGCGCGCGTGTCCACGTGCACCTGCTGCGTGCGCCCGGTGCGTAACCGCCACAGCTCCGCTGCCGCGAGCGCCGCAGCACCGATGGTGGCGGCAGCCGCCTCAGCAATCTTGAAAGGCGACGGCAGGACCGGGTCGGAGCACTCGATCTCGATATGCTCCAGAGACTCGCTGGCACATCCGGCCGTCCGCCAGTGTTTTTCTAGAACGTGCATTTTGATGTTCCTCGGGAAGAAGGGCCGATGTCAGTTTCTCCCCTCCCCGGCTGATGACAATTTTTGCTCGCCCGATCCCACGGCCCGCCGAATTTCGCCTCCCCTGATCAAGATCAGCAACGGCGGACGCTTCGAGTGTACGCTGATTGCAGTGTCGGAATTCGCGAGGGAGCTTTTGTAGTCATGACCTGGCGAAACGCTCTCTGGATAGCGCTCCTGCTACTCACCTGGACGGTGGCCGATGCAGGCCACGTATACGGATGGATTGACCAGCAGGGGAACGTGCAGTACGCCGATCGGCCACCTGCGAAGCAGCCCGAGCAAGGTTACTTGGCGCCGGTGCCACCCAGCGTCGAGGAGCGCATCGAGCAAGCAAAGCTCGAAGCATGGCGTCGGCAAGTGGCTGAGTACGAGAAGCTTCAGACGGAGATGCGTGAAGCCGCGGTACGTCGCGAGGCCGAGGAAGAGATGCACCAGCGTTACTGCGAGGATGCCCACGCCCACCTCATCTACTTCAGCTACCCGGGCCGTCAATACGTGAGGCTGGGGACCACCGGTGAATGGACGGCTGTGGAATCGGAAGAGCGCGCCGCGCTCATGGAGCACTGGCAGAGGATGGTGGATGAGTTGTGCGAGTGAGCTGGCTCGGCCGAGAGGAGGGGCATCGGTGACAAGCGCAGTCCACCTGCTCGGGTGAGTCCGGCACTCATATTATTCTCTGCTCGCAAGCCGCCGTGCAATGCTGACGGTAGGCTCCTGTCAGTCACCAGCCACCGTGGAACAGTGCACTGCCCTTTTAGCAACTCACGAGCGTGATTCCAATACGAGATCTGCGGATGCTCGTCTTGGAATCGTGCGAAGTCAGCTCCCAAAGGCGAGCGAGTACTCAATCGACTGCTTGAGCTCGTTTATCCACACCCCATAGTTTCCGTGGATATAAAGTGGGTCAGCATAGCCGGGGCAGGTTTGTTGACCAGTCAGTATGATGTTTCGGGCCGCCTGCTTGTCGGCTTCTGAACAGAACGCCTTCATTCTACTGCTGCTCTTGTATTGAATATCGTAGGAGTCAGCGGAGTAGGTGATCTCCACAGCGACCAAATGTGACCGGATCCAATACGAAGCGAGAATCTTGTCATCCTTGCCTTCCTTCGTAATCCATCCAACTTTTTCGGCCCCCTCTTCGATTGCCTCCTTGACCTGCTTCTGAGTAAGTGAACGGTCGACGGTTCCCGAACCATCGACATCCTTGAGCGAGATCATGCTCGCACAACCCGTCAACCACAAAACGGCCACCAGATACGAAAATACGCGCAAGACGTCATTCATGGCCTCCTCCTCGCAATCCGCCGCGTGAGCGGGGTCGAATCACTTGAATCGAGCAAATGCCGCCCACAATCATCACAATCATGGACACTTATAAATGCTACGTTAGTCATGGACGCCAGTCATGACACAAGTCATGGACACTCATGCATCTCAGGCTCGATTCCTTGCGGTCGAGCCAGTGGCCAGTCGTTGTGTGGGTCAGGCGCTGTCTGAAAGGGTCAATGGTACGAGAGGGTACAACGTTTCCGGGGCTCCGTGAATACCGGTCCGATCGGCGACGCTACGCGCGGCGCGGAAAGTGCCGCCCTTCGACGAATGAATCTCGAGCCTGGAATGGGCTATCCGACGCGACAACTGGCGCCCCCGTCCACGGGTAAAGCCGCCCCGGTGATAAAGCCTGCCTCCTCTGAAGCAAGAAACAGAGCGGCATAGGCGACATCCCACGCGCTGCCCATCTTGTTGCGCAACGGCACCCGCGCGTCCCGCTCGGCGGCGATCGCTTCGCGAGGCCGGTTGAAGGCTCGTGCACGGGTATCCACAGCCATGGGCGTATCCATCAGTCCGGGTAGGATCACGTTGGCACGCACGCCATACTCGGCGTTCTGGATCGCAAGCTGTTTGGTAAATGCCACCATTGCGGACTTGCTCGCTTTGTAAGCTACCCATGGATAGTTCTCCACCGCGGCGATGGAGGAGATGTTGACGATCGCGCCACTGCCCTGTTCGCGCATGACGGGAAGCGCATGCTTGCACGCCATCACCGTGCCGCGGAGATTTACCGCCATGATGCGATCGAATGCCTCTGTCGTTATCTCTGTTACACAAGCATCGCCACCGGCGACGCTGATGCCGACGTTGTTGTGCAGCACATCGATCCGGCCCCATCTGCGCACACAATCGCCGACGGCGGCTTCCACACTGGCCTCGTCGGTGACATCCGCCTCGAACACCACCGACTCACCGCCCTCGTCGTGAATCAATTGCACGGTCTCCTCAGCCGACGCGGGATCTCTGTCGACGGTCAGCACTCTGGCGCCCTCGCGAGCGAAAAGCAGTGCGCACGCGCGCCCGTTTCCCACGGTCGACCCCGGTGTCTGCCCTGCACCCATTATGATGGCAACCTTTCCTTCGAGTCGCATGATGTTCCCCATGATCAGATTGGAATCTCCGGTCATCATCCGGGCGAATTGACTCCGCAACAAGCCTAATTATCAGGGGCGGCGCTAGAGAAACAATTCATCGCGCAAAAACTCGTAGCTCTGGCGCACCGTCTCGTGCAGAGGCACGTGAGCGTAGCCTAGCTCTTTGCGGGCCCTCTCGTCGTCGACACGCGAATCGTGGGTGGCTATGGCGATGCCTTCGGGGGTGACGCGGGGCTCTTTGCCTGTGAGCGCGGAAATCGCCTGGTAAACACGCGCCGCCGCGCGCAGGACGACGGCCGGCGTGGCCCGTTTCGGGACTTTCTTCCCGGTGATCTCGCCGATGATCCGGACGAGCTCGACGAGGGTCGCTTGGGGCCCACCGAGCACGAACGCCTCGAAGTGGCCGTCGCGCTCCGCGGCCCGGATGTGCGCCGTGGCGACCTCACGCCCGTTGCAGAAGCTCCCCGAGCCGGAGGGTATTGCGGGTAATTTCCCCCGCGCCACCAGCCGGATCATCGTGGCCCAGTTACCACGGTCATACCTGCCCATGATATGGCCCGGACGCATGACGACGGCGGATAGGCCCCTCGAGGCCGCCTCGCGCACCAAGTCGTCCGCGAGGCTCTTGGTTCGCAGAT
>JAPULC010000469.1 GCA_027295305.1 Gammaproteobacteria bacterium | reverse complement strand
GAGCTTCCGGGCCGTGGTGGCTTGCCGTCGTGCCTGTGAGCGCCTGTATCGTAGATCCTCGAAATTGGGTGCTGCTGCACCGGATCGAGGAACCGTCTTTCAATCGAGCCGATGGCGCGCCAAACAACTCACCCATTCGATACCAAGTGTTAGCCGAGACACTCATCTAGCCGCAGGCGAGACCCTCTCCCGCCGGACGGCAGGCGTCGGGCCAGCCGTAGCGTCGCCAGTAATCGGTGAGACCGATGCTCTTCATCAGGGGGACGAAACGAGGATCGGATCGGAATTCTTTGAAGGCGGGTGCCCACAGTCGATCCAACATCACCCCGCGTTGCTTGGCCAAGGTCTCGGCGAGTGCGTAGGCGGCATCCAGATCGCCGCGGGCAGCGTACACCGCAAATGCCATCGCAGGGTCGTCGAGATCCACGGTCGTCATCGGCGCGTGCACCGACTCGATCAGGTTCTCGATCGCCAGCAGCTCAGCGTCCCGATCCGGCATTTGCCGAATTTCCATCAGGGCCCCGTCATAGTCACCACTCTGGAAATGAAAGCCCGCCAATAGCCCATGGAGGCCACCCGGGAATCCCAGCGCGTCCGCCTTCTCCGCAGCAGAGCGTGCCTCATCGTGGAATCCCAGGACGTCCAATTTCAGTGCAAGACTCGCCTGCATCACTGCACTGGCCGGGTCGAGCGCGGCCGCCAACTTCGCCTGCTCCAGCGCCGCGTTCAGTCGGCCGACCGACGCAAGATGCAATCCATA
Source organism: Gammaproteobacteria bacterium (assembly GCA_027295305.1). Classification (GTDB taxonomy): domain Bacteria; phylum Pseudomonadota; class Gammaproteobacteria; order Pseudomonadales; family Azotimanducaceae; genus JAPULC01. The sequence continues at coordinate 5,662 of JAPULC010000469.1, read as the reverse complement.
CCAATGGTGTGCGGTGGGCTCCTGCGGATCCAACGACGTGGCGAAATAGAAGCCCGTCTCCGCATCGCTCCACGCCCAGCGTCCCCATGAGATTTCCGCCAGCACGGCGTGCGCTTCCGCCAGGCGCTCATCGATGGTGAGCGCCATCAGAGCCGCTTCGCTGGCCTTGGCGTAAAAGACCTCGCGCGGCTCGTCGGCATATTCGGGTAGAAGCACATACGACGCCGCGAGATTGGAGTAGGCGCGCGCAAAGCCCGGATCGTGCGCGAGCGCGGCCTGGAACAGCTCCACACTCTGTTTGATCGCGTCACCGCCACGCTTCTTCCAAAGGGCCCGGCCCCGCAGGTAGAGCGTATACGCCTCGACATCCACGGTCGGCGGGGCAACCTGCGGCATGGGCTGAGGCTCTGTCTCGCCGGAAGCAAGTTGCGGTCTTAGATTCTCAACGATGGCGGTGGCGATCTCGTCCTGAATGGCGAAGATGTCTTCGAACCTTCGGTCATAGGTGTCCGACCAGAGGTGATAGCCACTTTCGGCATCGATGAGCTGCGCCGTGATTCGCACCTGATCGCGATCTTCAGACCAGCGAACGCTGCCTTCCAGCACCGTGGCCACACCGAGTTGGTTCGCCACTTCCCTCACATCCGTGTCGCGGCCCTTGAAGGCGAACGAGGAGGTGCGCGCAGCGACCTTCAACCCCGGCACTTTGGTGAGCATGTTCAACAGCTCCTCGGCCATCCCATCGCTGAAATAGTCGCTGCTCGCATCCTTCGAAAGATTGACGAACGGGAGCACCGCGATGGAGTCGCGCGGCACGTCGTCGGTGTCGAGCACCCGCCAGTAAAAGAAGCCGCCGAGCATCGCCGTCGCAAGCAACAGGAGCGCAGCATAGGCCAACCGACTCGGCGCGCTTCGCGTCTGCGCCGCCACCTCCGGGGCACTCCCCGTGACGCGAATGCCACCGGGTTCGATGTCGAAGATCCAGGCGAGAACGAGCGCCACCGGAAAGCCCACGATCAACAGAACGACGATGATGGTGATGAGGGATTCGGGCAGCTGAAGGGCGGGAATGACCGTCGCCGAGACTTCGGTGACCACCCAGGCGGTCACGCCGTACACGGCGGCCACGCGGTATACGCGGCGGCGGCTCAGTTCGGTCAGAAGCCCCATGGCGCTCATTATAGAGGTGGTTGCTACGCCGGATGAACCGATGCGCGGACAGCGTCGCGCGCGCTGCTCATCTGTTCAGATGGCAGATCTCCACGTCCCCGTTCAAGGTCTTGACCCGAACCGAGCGTTCGGAGTCGCCGCGATTCCAGCGCAGCTCGCGACCCGGCCCGTAACGGCTCTTGCGTTCGACCTCCGCATCGAAGCAGTGGTCGATGTCGCCGTTGAATGTCTCGACGTTGATGCTCAGGTTGCTGATGTCGGCCAGCATGATTTCGACATCACCATTGACCGTCTCACCGTCCAGCCGACCACCGCTCGCAAGCGCCCCCTGAACCGTGATGTCACCGTTGGTGGTTCGCAGCCGTACACGCGTGAGCATATCGGCTTCTATGGTCAGGTCACCGCTGACGGCCGATGCCTCGACCTCCCCGCCAATGTCCGTGATATCGGCATCGCCGCTCACGGTCATGATCGTCACCAACGTGGCATTGTGGTGTCCTTGGACCTCGACGTCGCCGCTGACGGTCCTGGCTTCCAGGTCCGCTTCGAAGACCGTCGTTTCGATCTCGCCCGAAACGGTCTGCAGGTTCTGAATCCCGTGAACGTTTTCGACGGTGATGTCCGCGCTCACCGCCATGACCCTGAGCTCGCTACCTTCCGGAATGCGAATGTCGAGATTGCTCGAGCCTATGTGATGGGCACCCTTGGGGTGGATCACCTTGATCAGGGTGTGCTTGCCGTCGCGGATGAAGTCCAGACGCTCGGCGCCGGCGGCCAAGGTACCCTTGATGCGAATTTCGTCACGACTCCAGCCCCGCACGTTCACATTGCCGGAGGTATTGGACACCTCGACCCGCCCACGCGGATCCGCGTCGGCCAGCTCATCGATATCGTCCGAAGCCGCCACCGTCGTAGCCAGGCCCAATGCAATCAACATCACCACCGATAGCTTCATATCTCAGTCCCTTCTCGCACGTTACGGGCCAGGCCGTTGACTTCTCTCAAGAAAAACAGCTCCTCGGTGTACGCGGACAGGAGCATGCGTTGCAGCATCACGTTGTTCGGATTGCCCGTCAGCGCCAGATTGATCTGACCCAGGGCCTCTTCTAGGGTGGCGAGATTAGCCACCACCACACTTCGCGTCTCGGGTGCCATATGCGCCAACTCGAGTTCCAGGGCAACGCTCAGATCCGAACGTGCTCGCACGAATTCCGATCCCAATATGTAGTGGGGACCGAAATGCGCAGCAACGCTCTGTGTCGCGACCGCGGCCGATGGGGCGGGCGCACCCGCTCGGCCCAACCAGAAGCTCACTCCCGAGGTGACGCAGATCAAAACCAAGGCCGCAACGGCATATCGCGCTTGCGGCCAGCGTGCTCGGGATTGCCCCTGCGCTGCACGCGCACGAATCGCCGGCCACAGATCCCCGGGGGGTTCCACCGAGCTCGGCAGCGCGCGGGCCTGCTCGAGCAGCGGGTCCGAGCCGGGCTCGTTGATGTCGGTCGTGTTACTCATCTGATTGACCCAGCGCGACCCTCAACAGCGCGCGCGCTCGATGATAATGGGCCTTGCTCGTACCGACGGCGATGCCGAGCATCGCGGCAGTGTCTTCGTGGCCATAACCGTAGATTCCGTAAAGGACGAATACTTGCCGCGCTCTCTCAGGTAATGCGCCGATGGCGCGTTCGAGGTCCAGCACGCGACCCGGATCGCTCCTCTCGACCAGGGCTATCGATTCCACCTGATCACTTTGCCGGCCCCGAAGCCGGCGCCGTTCACGGCGACCCAGGCCGAGCACCTCGTTGACGGCGATGCGGTGCAGCCACGTCGCCAGCGCGGCGTCACCGCGAAAGTCCGCCAAGCGCCGCCAGGCCCGCACATACGTTCTCTGTGTGCACTCCTCGGCAATCGCTCGATCCGCGGTCATGCGCAAGCAAACTCCATACACCGCCCCCACCGTGGCACGATAGATGGCCTCGAAAGCGCTCTCGTCACCCGCCCTGGCCTTCGGCAACAAGGCCTCGACAGCGTCGGCGTCTGCCGCCTCATCGTGCAATCGCGCTTCCTTCATGGCCAACAGCATAATCTTTAGATGCAGCGACTCACAGAATGGTTTAGACGAGGACCAGCGGGGTTACGATAGACTCGTATCCACAAGACGCGCACCGATACCGGCACACGCACTATGGCGAAGGCTCCATCCAGGGACGCTGTCAGCGGACCCACGCTCCCAGAGGTGAAGATGAATCTGCTGACACCGAAGCGTGCCGGAGTGGGGCGTGTCGTCACCAACGATATCTGCAGCGCCGCAAAGGCGTCGGGGTTTGCGCGCCACTTCGCCGTCGACGTGTCGGGGACGCCGCTGGAAGGCAACTTCCTCGTGGGCCAATCGTTTGGTGTGTTGCCCCCCGGGGTCGACGAGAAGGGCAAGCCCCACAAGGTACGGCTGTACTCGATCTGCTCGCCTTCGATCGGCGAGGACGGCGAAGGCAAGATCCTGGCAACTCCGGTAAAGCGCGTCATCGACGAGCACTACGACGATCACAGCCTGTTTCTCGGTGTCGCCTCGAATTACATGTGCGACCTCCACCCGGGTGACGAGGTGAAAATCACGGGGCCGAGCGGTCGTCGGTTCCTGCTGCCGGCGCAACCCGAACACCACGACTATCTCTTCCTGGCGACAGGCACCGGCATCGCACCCTACCGCGGCATGATGAGGGACCTGCTCGCGCACGACGCGCAAGCGAACATCACCCTCGTCATGGGCTCACCCTATGCCACGGACCTGCTCTACGACGATGAGCTTCGTCGCCTGGCGTCGGAGCATCCGAACGTGCGTTATCTCACGGCCATCAGTCGCGAGGCGCAAGCCGATGGTCACGGACGCATGTACGTGGGGGACCGTCTGGCCGCGAACATCGAGGAGCTGATGCGGCTCCTGTGCAGCGAGCGCGGGCTGATCTATGTGTGCGGCATCGAAGGAATGGAAATCGGCATCTATCAAGCCCTCGCAAAGCTACTTCCCCGGGAATGGCTGGGCCGATATCTTCAGATCGAACCAGCCGCGCTGACAGACATCGACAGCTGGGACCGGCGCGCATTGCGCACTCACGTGAAGCACACGAGTCGCGTCTTTCTCGAGGTCTACTGAAGACAGGAGAAGAGCATGGGTGCAGGCCAAGTTCGAACCGTTCTGGGAGATGTCGATCCGAAGGATCTTGGCCGCACCATGATGCACGAGCATCTGCTGATCGGCTTCGGCCGATGGCGCCGTGAAGCAACGGGTACCCACTCCTCAGAGCGCATGCCGCAGGAGCATTCCGATCGGCGTTCCAACGAACCCATCTCGCTGGAAAGCCGTCATTGGGTTGCGTATTACGGGCGCCATCCCGCCGAGTATCGATTGGACGATGAAGCGAATGCCATCACGGAAGCACAACGCTTCGCCGACGCCGGCGGCGGCACGATCGTCGATGTCACAAACCCGGATCTAACGCGCCAGCCGCAGGCTCTCGCGCGCATCAGCCGCGCAACCGGTCTTCACGTGGTCATGGGTTGTGGTCGCTACGTCGGCTCGAACCATCCTCTGGATATGGACGAGCGTAACGTCGACGACCTCGCTCGCGAAATGATCAAAGATGTGACCGAGGGATCCGACGGCACGGACATTCGTTCAGGCATCATCGGGGAAATCGGCACGGAGTATCCCGTCACCGAGAACGAGGCGCGCTCACTCGAGGCAGCCGCGCTCGCGCAGAGGGAGACCGGTGCCGCTGTCTCCATTCACCCGGGCCGCGAGACGAGAGCGCCGCTGGCGGTGATGGAAATTCTGGATCGAGCGGGTGGCGATGCGAACCGCACGATCATGGGGCACGTGGACCGAACCCTCTTCGCGACAAAGGATTTCCTCGCACTGGCGGAGACGGGCTGTTATCTCGAGTTCGATCTGTTTGGTCAGGAATCGTCCTATTACGCCCATGCGCCCATCGACATGCCAAACGATGCAAGACGCATCGACCACATCAAGGAGCTCATCGCAGCGGGCTATGGGAATCGCATCGTGGTGTCACAGGACATCTGTCAGAAGACGAACCTCACCAAGTATGGCGGACACGGGTATGCGCACATTCTCGAGAATGTCGTACCGATGATGCTGCGCAAAGCCATGAGTGAGACCGACATCGAGAACGTTCTCGTTCACAACCCCGCACGGATTCTGACGCTAGCGGAGAAGTCGTAGAGGCACAGGTTTTGCAATTTGACTACATGACGATACGGGACCGGCTTCAAGCACGCCCTTGAATCTGCTCGCGCCATTTCTCCTACGGCGACGCATGGCGCAGGTATTGCGCCACGAAATCGAAGTCGACCAATTCGACGTAAGCTTCGGTCAGCTTCTTCGTAATGGGGCCTGGGAACGTTTCGTCACCTATCACGGCGCCGCTGTACGTACGAACCGGCGCGATGCACAAGCTCGTCGAGGTGAGGAACA
>JAPULC010000468.1 GCA_027295305.1 Gammaproteobacteria bacterium | reverse complement strand
TCTGGACGACGCGAATACGCTCGTCCTGCTCCTGACTGTCCCTTGTGACCTCCCGGCGCTCACCGTAGTACAGCAGCTCGTCCTTCGAGTTCTCGTATTCGTGACGGGAGAGAAACCGGCTCTCTTCGAGTTTTTCGTGGCGCTCCACCAGGCGCTTGAGTTTTCGGATCTGATAGTCGATCTCTATCAGGTCGCTCTTGAGCTTCAGACGGTTCTGCTCGATGGCGAGTTGCGTATTGCGAAGGTTGTTGAGTTGCTCGCTCACCTCCGCTTCCCGTGCGATGGCATCGAGTTGAAGGCCCGTGTTGGATAGTCGAATCAGTGCAGCGCCCTTTTCCACATAGGCCCCTTCCTCCACGAACACCTGCTCCACGCGGCCGCCATCGATGGCATCGAGATACACCGTCTTCTCGGGCTCGACGCTTGCGCGCAGCGGGATGTAGTCTTCGAAGACGCCGCGGCGAACCTCGGCGATCTTGATGCGCTCACCGCTGAGCGTGAACGAGGTGCGCGTGTCGAGGGACGTATAGATCGCATAGCCTGCCAGCACCGCCGCGAGCAATCCCACCGCGCCATACACGAGCGGGCGCTTCGAACGTCGCTCGATCGCGCGGTCCATTCCGGAGGATTCACTCATCGCGATTTCGGGGCTGTCCCTATAGGGGACTGTTCCCTATTCCAGTGGTGTGAGGATATAGAAGCGATTTCCGTGCCAATGAGAAAAGCACTGCCATACAACGGCTTAGCAACTTGGCGTTTGCGAAGGGCGTCCGCTTGAGGACACTGAGTGTTCGATATCGTACACTCTCCAGGCACGATGGTGCCTGGCACCATCCATCGGAGTTGGACCATGCCGGGACCCTCACTTCCCACCGTTCTCGTGGTCGACGACGACCCTGACGTGTTGACCGCCGCACGCTTGTTGCTCAAGCAACGCTTCGAGGTCATCACCCTCGAAGATCCATCGAAGATCTTCCCTTGCCTGGAGGCCGAGGCCGTCGATGTCTGCCTGCTCGATATGAACTTCGCCATCGGCACCAACACCGGCGAGGAAGGCTTGAACCTGATGAAGTCGATTCGGGCGCGCGATCCGTCCTCCGTGGTGGTGTTGATGACGGCGTTCGGAGACCTGAACACGGCGGTGACCGCCATCAAGGAGGGTGCGGCGGATTTTATTCTGAAGCCGTGGCAGAACGAGAAGCTGCTCGCGACGCTGAACATGGCGGTGGAGCTGGCCCGTTCGCGAAGCACCGTGGACGCGCTCAAGTCGCGCCAGCAGGCATTCGTCGATCGAGGCCCTGGCCCCGAGCTGATTGCGGGCTCACCCGCTATGCAGGACGTGATGCGGCTCGTCGATCGGGCGGCGCCCACCGATGCGAACGTGCTCATTCTCGGGGAGAACGGAACCGGCAAAGAGCTGATTGCGCGCGAAGTCTATCGGCGTTCGGCTCGCTGCGACGACATCATGCTCTCGGTGGACCTGGGGGCCATTCCCGAGACCCTGTTCGAGAGCGAGCTCTTTGGCCACGTGAAGGGTGCGTTCACCGGTGCGGCGCACGATCGTCTGGGGCGTTTTCAGGCGGCTTCCGGAGGTACGCTCTTTCTCGATGAGGTGGGGAATCTCCCGCTGCATCTGCAGACGAAGCTGCTGCGAGTGCTGGAACAGCGTGAAGTCACTCCGGTGGGTGCCGACAAGGCGGTGTCCATCGACTTGCGTCTGATCTGCGCCACGAATCAATCGTTGGAAGCGATGGCGAGCGACGGCCGCTTTCGCCTCGACCTTCTTTATCGCATCAACACCATCCAGATCGAGTTACCACCCCTGCGCGAGCGCTCCGATGATCTGCCATCACTGGTGGACCTGTACACGAGCATCTATGCGCGCAAGTATCAGCTCGAGCCCAAGCCCCTCACCCAGGATGCACTGCACGCACTCACAGAGTATGTGTGGCCCGGCAACGTGCGCGAGCTGGCGCACGCCATCGAGCGCGCGCTGATACTCTCCGAGGGCGATGCGCTTGGTGCGGACGACTTCATGCTGCGCCCGAGACTTCCCGCGGGGGGGTCTTCTTCGCTCAACCTCGAGGCAAATGAGCGACAGCTGGTCGAGACCGCGCTTCGACGTCGTCGAGGCAACATCAGCCGTGCGGCGGCGGATCTCGGCATCACGCGTGCTGCGCTCTACCGGCGGATGCAGAAGTTCGATCTCTGATCATGGCGCTCGGATTCAAGGCGCGCTATCGGCTGCTGATCATCGGGCAGATATTGGTTATCTTCTCCACCGTCACGGCCATCTCAGTGTGTTTCGTCGCGACCGATTGGCTCGCGATTCCGTTGATTCTCGCGGCGGCACTCGTGATCGAGCTGGTCGTGCTGTTTCGATTTCTCGAGGCGAGCGTGGTCGCGCTGGAGGATTTTCTCGAGGCGATATCGTTCGCCGATTTCACGCAGCGCTTCAGTCGCACCGATGTCGATCAGGAATTGAGCGAAGCGTTCAACCGCATACTCGAGCGCTTCCGACGGGCACGCGCCGATACGGAAACCCAGTCCCACTATCTGGACCTGGTCGTCAAGCATGTGCCGGTGCCTTTGCTCGGCGTCCGCCAGGACGGCAGCGTCTCGCTCGTCAATCACCCGTTTCGTCAGCTCGTTGGCGGTGCGAACCCTAAAACCCTGGAACAGCTGGCATCGGTCAACGACTCGTTGCCGCGCGAGCTCGGTTCCCTCGTTCCCGGCGAGCGGCGGCTGATTCAAACGAGCATGGCGGGACGTCCCGTCGAGCTTCGGGTCTCGGTGGCGGAGTTGCGCCTGGCGGGTGGGGCCGAGCGACTCTACGCCATCGAGAACATCGGCGGCGAACTCTCGGATCGCGAGTCGAGCGCATGGCGCAATCTGATCCGCGTGCTCACGCACGAGATCATGAACACCATGACGCCGGTGACTTCGCTTGCGCATACGGCGGAGAAGATGGTGCAAGAAGGCGACCATGCGGAGGACATAGAGATCGCGGTCGCTACCATCGCGAAGCGAAGCGAGCATCTCATGGCGTTCGTTCAGCGTTATCGAGAGCTCATGCGATTGCCCCACCCGGAGATCCGCCAGATTCCTGTGAAAGGTGCGTTGATGGCGCTGGAGAATCTGCTCCACGATGAGCTCCACCAGCTTGGCATCGAGTTTGCGCTCGACGTCGAACCGTCATCGCTCGAGGTGAGCGCCGATGGTGAGCTCCTGGATCAGGTGTTGATCAACCTGGTGCGCAACGCGATCGATGCGCTGGAAGGGCATGGTGATGGACGGATCGATGTGCGGGCCTATCTCGATCGCGGCCATCTCGTGATCTCCGTGGGCGACAACGGCTGCGGGATTGCACCCGACACTCGCGAGCAGATGTTCGTACCGTTCTTCACGACTAAACGCGAGGGCAGCGGTATCGGTCTCGCCGTCTCGCGCCAGAT
>JAPULC010000467.1 GCA_027295305.1 Gammaproteobacteria bacterium | reverse complement strand
GTCCGTCGCTTGCGTAAACCACGAGGGTCGCGCGCCTGACCAGCGCCAATTCGTTGAGCACCCCGGAAGACATCACGCTCACTTAACGGTGCCCGCCACCGGTGCCGGGCACGACGGGAGTTGGCAAGCGACGCACAGTTGGGCAGCTCTCATCATTCCAGGAGGAAGACAGACATGTCCGAGCTACCTCTGTCACGCTACACCGTGCTGGATCTGACCATCGCGCGGGCCGGCCCTTCGGCCGTGCGGCTGCTTGCCGACTGGGGTGCCAACGTCATCAAGATCGAAGCCACCCCCGGGCAGGGTCGCACCCCCGCCAACGTCACCGGCGCGCGCCACGGGCCCGATGAGCAGAATCTGCATCGCAACAAGCGTGGACTCACCATCGATCTCAAGAATCCTGACGGCAACGCGCTGTTCATGGACCTCGTGACAAAGGCCGACGTGGTGGCGGAGAACTTTCGCGCCGACGTGAAGCATCGTCTCGGCATCGACTACGAATCCGTGAGAAAGGTGAACCCCGGCATCATCTACGCAAGTATCTCGGGCTTCGGCCAGGAGGGCCCGTACAGCGACCGACCGGGGGTGGATCAGATCGTCCAGGGCACCTGTGGGCTGATGTCCGTGACGGGCATTCCGGGACAGGGCCCCGTGCGCGCAGGAATCGCCATCAGCGACACCGCCGCCGGCATGTTTCTCGGTCAGGGGATTCTGCTCGCACTACTGCACCGTGAACTGACCGGCGAAGGGCAGTGGGTTCACACGTCGCTTCTCGAGTCGATGCTCTCGAAGATCGACTTTCAAGGCGCACGCTACACCATGAACCACGAAGTCCCGGAGCAACAGGGCAACGATCACCCCGTCGCGGTGCCCATGGGCACGTTCCAATCGAAGGATGGGCTCGTCAACATTGCCGCAAGCTCGGGAAAGATGTTCGCCAACTTCTGCAAGGTGACCGGCGCAGAGCACATGCTCGAAAATCCCAAGTTCGCCGACCCAGGTGAGCGACGCAAGCACAAGGCGGAGCTCAAGCAGGAAGTGAACGAAACGAGCCGCAAGTTCACCACCGCCGAGCTGGTGGAGAAGCTGAATGCCGTGGGGGTGCCATGCGGGCCGATCTACGACATCGGCGAGGCATTCGAAGACGAGCAAGCCAGGTTTTTGAAAATGACCAAGATCGCCCATCACAAGGATCTTGGGGACATCAATCTCATTCGTTCACCGATCAACCTCTCTCTTTTTCCCCACACGAGTGAATTTCATCGTGCCGCGCCCGATCCAGGTGAGAATCGCGAGGAGGTGCTGCGCGACTTCGGCTACAACGATGACGAAGTCCACCGACTCATCGAAGCGGGAGCCATCTGATGCAGCTCCAGACCGACAAGATGCTCGCCGATGTGGACGACGGCATCGGTTGGGTGACGTACAACAATCCCGCGCGTCGAAACGCCATTTCACTCGAGATGTGGGAAGCCCTCGGCACGATCCTCGAGCACTTTCAGAACGACGATGAGGTGCGCGTCGTCGTGCTCCGCGGCGCCGGAGGCAAGGCCTTCGTGTCCGGCGCGGACATCTCGGAGTTCGAGTCGAAACGCGCAAACGCGGAGCAACGCGAGCAGTACGCCAAGGCGTCGGCCCTCGGCAATCGCTGGCTTCGAATGCTGGAAAAGCCGCTGATCGCGATGATTCAGGGCTATTGCATCGGTGGCGGCCTGGCCACCGCGTTGGCGGCGGACGTGCGCTTTGCAACACCCGGATCGCAATTCGGCATACCGGCGGCAAAGCTCGGGCTCGGGTATGGCTACGGCGGCGTTGCGACACTCGCGCGTCTCGTCGGTCCGAGCACGGCGCGCGACATTCTGTTCACGGCGAGATTCCTCGAGGCGCAAGAAGCATTGCGCGTCGGATTGATCAACTTCATCGTCCCCGACGATGAGCTCGAAACTCGCGTGCGCGAGTACGCCGGCTTGATCTCAGCGAACGCGCCTCTGACGGTGCGCGCCTGCAAGGCCTCGATCAACGAGTTCGAGCGCAATCCGGACGATCGCGACATGGCGAAACTGGACGAGATGGTCAACGCCTGTTTCGACAGCGCAGATTACAGGGAAGGTCGGCGCGCGTTCATGGAGAAGCGCACGCCGAACTTTCGCGGCGCTTGATAGGAGAAATAGGGGCTGTCCCTCATAGGGACAGTCCCCTTTCTACACTGAAGCCGGCGGCAAGCTGAAGACCAAGACGTAGCTCCCGCCTTGCGCCGCGACACTGCCAAACACGGCTGGACGGCAGTCCGCTCAACGCCCATAAAACTTGCGGGCGTATTGCTCTCATCAGTAGACTTGGCGCGGGGAGCGAGGATTGGAGCGATGTCCGGCAAGTTAGACCGCGGCTTCCGCCTTGGTGATTGGGAGGTGAAGCCACTTTTAGGCACTCTGTCCGCGCGCGGCGAGACCAGACGGCTCGAGCCACGCGTGATGACCGTACTCGTATGCCTGGCAGAACACGCTGGCGATCCCGTCACCCGCGATCAGTTCAACGAAGAAGTCTGGCGGGGCAGGGTGGTGTCCGACGAGGTGCTTTCGCGCTCCATTTCCTTGCTTCGTACCGCGCTCGACGACAGCGCCCGAGAGCCGCGCTATATCCAGACGCTGACGACTATCGGGTATCGTCTGATTGCAGACGTGGCGCCCCTCGTCGCCTTTGCGCCGAGTCGTGCCAAGGCTGCGCTACCGACTCCCAGAGAGCCCCATCGGTCCTTCGTCTTCGTGAGATACGCCCATGACGACGCAAATCAGGTCGTGCCGGAAATCGAATGGCTGAAGTCAGAGGGGTTCAACGTCTGGTACGACAGAGGTATTCGGCCGGGCTCCCAGTGGACCGATGAGGTCGCCGAACGAATCATAGCCTCGCACGTCTTTCTCTTCTTCGTGACACCTCGCTCCGTTGCGTCGCGTAACTGCTTGGACGAAGCGAACTTCGCGCTGGAGATAGACAAACCCTTCGTCGCCACGCATCTCGAGCCCACCGAACTTCCGATGGGATTGAGGCTGCGCTCGAGCACGCGACAGGCAATTCTGCGACACGAGCTGGCCGAGGCGAGCTACCGAGAAAAACTCCGGGAATGCATGCGCTCCTATTTCGAGCCCGAAACCTCTCACGAAGCCGGCGGCCCGTCATTGGAGACGCCAACGTTATCGCTTGATGTGGACGCGTCGAAGACCCAGCCCGAGCCCAATGGGGCGGCGCCCTCTCCCGCAACCACTCGATTGGTCCTCTATCTACGTCTCAAGTATCGCGGACGCACATACGCCGGGCCTCTGGATGGCGTTTTCACGATGGGTCGATCGTCGGAGTGCTCCCTCGTGCTCGAGTCGCAGTACGTTTCCCGGGTGCACGGCCAGATCGAGCACATCGGAGGCACATTCCGCTATCGCGACCTCAGCCAGAATGGCACATTTCTTTCATCGCCAATTCTCCCCGGAGAGGAGCTGCTGACCAGAGAGCGCGACCGGGAGCTCCCGCCGAGCGGCACGCTTCGCATTGCCGATGAATTGATCGAATTCGACATAACCGATCAAGCGCCGAGCGATGACTAGTGCCGTGACTTCAACGCCCCCTGGTCGAACAGGGCGCGTGACACGGTGAGTGAAGCCAAGCCGTTGCCAGCGGGCACCACGCTCGAACGCTATACCCTAACGAAGGTGTTGGGAGCGGGAGGCTTCGGCATTACGTATCTCGCCGAGCACGACACGTTGGGGCTGAGCGCCCTCAAGGAATATCTGCCGGCTAACCTCGCCGAGCGCGAGGGCACATCGCTTCATCCTACATCCGACGACAACCAGGAGATTTACAACTGGGGCCTCAGCCGCTTCCTTCGCGAGGCCCGCACCCTGCGTGACATCAGACACCCCAATGTGGTCGTCGTGCACGATGTCTATGAAGCGAACGGCACGGCTTACATGGCGATGGAGTACGTCCAGGGCGAGTCGTTGAAATCATTCCTTACACGCAAGATTCAGATGAGCGGTGACGAGGTAGAGCCACTGCTCGAGCCTTTATTGTCGTCGCTGGAGGCCGTCCACAAAGCGGGGTATCTACACCGCGATCTCAATCCCTCGAACATCTTGCTGCGCGGCGGTCGTATCGAAGATCCCGTGCTCATCGACTTCGGTGCGGCACGCCAGGTTCAACGAGGAACCTCCATTGCAACGCATCTGCTCGTCACGGAGGGATACTCGCCGACCGAGCAGTATTCAGCCTCCGGAACGCAGGGTACCTGGACCGACATTTACGCGCTTTCCGCCACGCTCTATCACTGCGTGACGGGGCGGGTCCCCGAGACCAGCATTTATCGTGCACAGGAAATTGCGCGCGGCAACCGCGATCCTCTCTTTGCCACGAGCGCGGTTTCCGTCGATGTCGACCCCGGCCTGGCACACGCCATCGATCGAGGATTAAGCCTCGACGAAACCCAGCGGCCCCGCAGCGTCACAGAGTGGCGATCGATTGCCGAACGCGAAGGGAGCGAAGATCAGCCCAACGCAGGTAGCAAAACGCGATATCTTGCAAGCACTGGTTTTCGGCTGGGACTCGGCTCCGTGGCTGCAGCCATACTCGCAGTCGCGGGGTGGCTGTACTTTGGAATGCCGCAATCGACGCCCGTGCCCGAGTCAAGACTGCCGGCGGCCGCAACACCCATCTCTGAAACAGAGTTAATGAGCGGATTGGGCATTCTCCGATTGGAGAGCGACCCAACCGGGGCAAGCATAACCATTGATGGATTGGAGCTCGGGACGACGCCTTTCGAGACCTGGGACATTCTCGCGGGTCAGCACACTGTCAAGGTGGATCATCCGTATCGCGAACCTCATGTGGAGACCATCGACACGGTCGACAATGTAGTGGTCAGTCGCCGCTTCGTGTTAGAAGCGGCCGTCGGATCTCTTACGGTATTGAGCACTCCCGGGGGTGCATGGATCGAGCTCGATGGCGAGCGCCGCATTGAAGTGACGCCGCAGACGCTGACGAGCATCGCCGCAGGCGAACACACGCTCAGCGTTGGAAAGGACGGCTACGGTACGGCTTCGACGACGCTCGCGATCAGGCGGGGCGCGAGCATTCGCGAAGAGGTCCAACTCGATCGATTGGTCTACGGGTCGCTCAACGTCATCGCGGAACCACAAGACGCACGAGTGAGCATCACGTCATCCAACGGCAACGTGTGGCCGTACGAAGCGGGGCTGCCACTCCCCGTCGGGACCTACGAGATTCTCGTTGAAGCGCCTGGATACTCTTCGCACCAGGCACGCCAAGAGATCACTCTGGAAGGAGCCGTCATCGACGTGTCCCTCGAGCGCATGCTGGCGAACCTGGACCTCTTGCTCGAGCCGCCTGATGCACGGGTCGAGTTCACGGGAAATCGCGAATTGGCATACGCCGCAGGAATGATGCTACCACCGGGCGAATATGCGGTCGCCGTGCACGCAGATGGCTTCGAGACGCTTCAACGAAGCATCGACGTGGTGTTTCCGAGCACGTCCACGACGATTCGCCTGAAGCGAATTCCACGTCCCGTCACCGAGGCGGTACCGCGGGTGGCAGATCAAACCCCCGATCCCTTGACCCGGGGCATCGGAGCGTTCGACGAACGACGCTTTCCCAGGGCATTCCAACTTCTGCTGCCGCTTGCCGAAGCCGGGATCCCGGAGGCGCAGGCGCGTGTGGGCGACATGTTCGCTGCAGGCCTTGGAACTATGCACGACGACACGCAGGCCGCGAGCTGGTACAAGATGGCTGCAGAGCAGGGGAACGTGAATGCACAGGTGAAGCTCGGCGGAATGTATGAGGGTGGCCTCGGGGTTCATCAGGATCGCTTTCTATCGTACGTCTGGTATTCGGTTGCCGTGCGCGCGGGAGACCCCCTCGCAAGCATCAACCGTGACCGGGTGGCAAGCGACCTTCAGCCGGTCGAGATCGAACAGGCTCGACGTATGATAGAAACACTCGTGAGCCGCAGTGGGGAAAGCTCACGTCAACGGTAGCGCCGTAGCCGTTTTGAGGAGAGGTTGACCATGTGGAGTCGCATCGCGGTTATCCTGGCAGTCGCACTCCTTTTCGGCTGCGTCTCCGAAGGAGATAAAATAGACGCGACCAACGCCGTGAACGTCGACTTTCAAGAGGCCTACGAGGAGATAGTCGACGAGATCGGCACACGCTTCTATCCCGTATCCGTCGAGCGGGCAATCACTGCGATGGACGTTGCGCTGGCCGAGATGGGGATGGATACGATCATCAGCGACACGTCCACCGGGCTCCTACAAACGTCTGCCACTGCCCCCACGCCTCTGACCCTCGATGAGTGGCACCAGATCGCCGACGCCGACGAGCCGCGACTCAAGAACATCCTCAGGCCATACATCGGTAGTATCCCAACGATGTTCATAGGATTCGAGCCTGAGGGTCTCAACATCCTGATTCGCGTGACGGCGATCGAGAACGGTAACGGTGTGGATGTGTCGCTCACCATGCGGATGGAGGAGACTGCCCCGCCGAAGTCCGGGTATCCTCGACGCACATATGCGCCGCCGAGTGCCGTGCGGATGGGGCTCGGCAAGATCTGGACGCAGTTCGAGCGCGAGCTCACGCGCCGCTGACGGCAGTAAAGTGGAGTCTGGCCGAGCCACGCTGGCCGAGCCACGTTGGCCGTTCACAGACGAAAGAGGGACTGTCCCCCCGTCTACACTCGAGACTCTAGTCGCGCCGCAATGGCCAGCAGCTTCTCGTCCTCACCGTAGCCGGCGGCAAACTGAAGGCCCAGGGGCAACTCCCCGCCTTCCGCCGCCACACTCCCAGCAGGTACTGTGATCGCCGGCACACCGGCGTGGGTCCACGGCAGGTTCATCGCGGGGTTGCCGGTGTGACCCAATCCCCGTGGCGCGCCGCCGGTCGCGGCGGGGCAGACGAACGCGTCGATGCCGTGGGTCGCCATCAAGTCCGCAAGAGTCTGACGCAGTGCAAGCCTGGATGCGCGACCGATCTCTATCTCCTCGGCGCCAAGCTGCGCGCCTCTCTCGACCAGACGCGCCGAGATCGGTCGATACAGCGCGCCGTAGTCGCGGAAGAGCTCGGCATGCACCTGGGCAAATTCTGCGGTAGTGAGGGCATCGTGACGTCGAGCGATCTCCTCGATGTCATCCAACGCCAGGAATCGTTTGACCTCGATGCCGCTCTCCTGCAATCGCAACAGCGTGCGCTCGAATCCGCCGAGCCCATCGCTCTGCGTCTGCTGCAGGTAGCGGCCCACCGGCACGCCCAGCACCGGATCTGATGTCGCATCATCCAACGCCTCAGTCGACCAGTCGTTCAACAACACAGACGCCGCTTCCAGCATGTCCTGCATGTTGCCCGCGAAGGCGCCGACATGATCCACACTCTGCGAGAAATACAGCATCCCCTCGGTGGGGATGCGATCGTAGCTCGGCTTGAATCCCACGATCCCACAAAACGCCGCGGGGCGAATGACGGAGCCCACGGTCTGCGACCCGAGAGCCAGCGAGCACAGACCCGCCGCAACGGCTGCCGCGCTGCCGCTGCTCGAACCGCCGGGAGTGTGCGCGGGATTGTGAGGATTGCGCGTCGCGCCGGGCTCGCGGCACGCAAATTCCGCCGTCACCGTCTTTCCGAGCACGAATGCGCCTGCATCACGCAGGCGTTTCACACACGCCGCCTCCTCGCCCTCGAAACAGCTAGTCGGCAGCGCCGAGCCCGCGCGCGTTTCGAGTCCCGCCACCTGGATGATATCTTTGATGCCCACGGGGATGCCGTAAAGCGTCGGCACTCGCTCCGCCTGCTCCCAGCGTTCGAAAATCTCCTGTGACTCGTAGAGCACGCGTGCACGCCGATCCTGCTCCGGCACGAATGCGAGCACCGATGGATTTTTCTGCGCCAATGTAGCCACGTAAGACTCCGCGTGCTGTTTGAGCCTTCCTTCCGCGCCGAAGAGGGCCACGCGCTGTGATGCGATATTGGTCATGTCTTTTCCCAGCAGTTTTCTGAAAGGCGCAGCCACCGGCGCCTTTTCGCTCGAGACCACCCGGGCGCTCCCGCTCCACCATGGTTCTTATACTGACTCGCATCGAGAAATGCACGGCAGCCTATCCCCACGGGCAGCCAGAAGAGAGACCTCTAGCCAATAGAAAGGATGCGCACACGATTTTGCCCATCTGAAAGATCTGGGCTGCCATCAGCGGCAGGCCGAGCCGTACCAGCGCTCTGAACTCGACGAGTCGAGTTTCCATGGTCGGACCACTCTGCGGGAAAGAGGTGGGGGAGGAAAAACCCGCGAATTCTATGCCAGATAGCTTGCAGCCACATCCGAAGGCGGGTAATAGATGAAGCCTCACACGGGAGCATAGGTTGATGCGCATACAAACCACGCTATTCGTCGATGATGTCGAGGCGTCCTCCCATTGGTATCAGACCCTTCTTGGGCTCACGAGCGGTCATGGCGGCAAGGAATTCGAGATGCTGATGGACGCAGACACGATCGTTCTGCAGCTACACAGGATGGAGGCCGACGAGCATCCGGGCATTGGATTGAGTGCAGATGCTCCCGCTGGAAACCGTGTGGTGATCTATTATGAGTCCGACGACGTGCAGGACTCTCATGAACGCGCCGAGGCGATGGGCGCGGAAGTGGTAGCCGCACCGCATTGGAACGAACTCGCCGGACACACGGTGTTCACCGTGAGAGATCCCGACGGCTTCGTCGTGAGCATCTATCAGCGAGGCGAGCACGTCTGAGGCGATGATCCCCCACTTTTGCGCTGCCGGGAAAACGTAATGCTCTCCGACGCGAGCGCCACATCGCATTCGTATTTCAGCCAACGCCTGCGTCTGCACTACCTGGACTGGGGTAGCGAAGACGCACCGTCGGTGCTTCTGATTCACGGAATTCACGACCACTGCCACAGCTGGGACTGGGTGGCACGACTGATCTGCAATGAGTACCACGTCATGGCGCTGGACCTGCGCGGACATGGAGATTCCGAGTGGGCAAAGGGCGCCACGTACAAGCACACAGAGTACGTCTACGACATCGCGCAGCTCATTCACCAGACGAAGAGCGCGCCGTTGAGCATCGTCGCGCATTCGATGGGGGGGACCCTCGCCTGCATGTACGCAGGCATCTATCCCGAGAACGTCGAGAAGCTCGTGATCCTGGAAGGCGTAGGGCCCTACCCGTTCTGGTCGCAGATGGGGAGTGATCCGCAGGAGCGGATGCGCAACTGGGTCGAGTCCATGGGCAAGCTATCGGGACGCATCGCAAAGCGTTATCCCTCTCAGGAGGAAGCGTACCACCGCATGCAGCAGGCGAATCCCCATCTGAGCCCGGAGCAGGCGAGGCACCTCAGCATCCACGGTAGCGACCAGAACGAGGACGGCACCTACACGTGGAAGTTCGACAGCTACACCTACGCGCGCACGCTCTACGACATGTCCACGGAAGAAACGATGGAGCTCTGGGCGCGCATCACGTGCCCGGTGCTTCTAGTCACCGCGACCGAAGGATATCCCGGCAGGATCGGACAGGATGAAACCCTCGCGAGATTCCCGAGCGCGCAGCTGGAGATCATCGACGACGCCGGCCATTGGGCGCATCACGATCAACTCGACAGATTCGTCCAGCTCACGCGGGAATTCCTCCGCGAGGCGTCATAGAGGAGTCGGGGTCAGACCCCAATTCTCCGGCCTGGTCCAGTGCACCCGGCAGCAAGCTTTGGAAAATTGGGGTCAGACCCCGCGGAGTGTCTAATGGACTGGAAAATCCTCGCCACGGTCTTTGCCACCATCTTCATTGCCGAGCTCGGGGACAAGACGCAACTTGCCACCATGCTCTACGCCGCCGACAAGGAAGTCAGCAGGTGGACGGTATTTCTCGGTGCCTCACTGGCGCTGATCGTGGCCTCGGCCCGTGGGTGCGGGGGGATTGGTGTCGCAATATCTCGGCGAGCGGATTCTGCGCGCAGTCGCCGGGCTGGTTTCATCGTCATCGGCATCTGGACACTCGTCAGATCGTAGACACTCGACGGCGCAGCGTTACACTGGGCCAAGTCAAATCCAGGGGCCTCCTATGGACATCAAGGACGTCAATCTCGCGGCTTTTGCCAACCGATTCTCGCAGTACACCGAGCTTCGACTGCAACAGAACACCAACCAGCGCATCGTGCTGCTGAATGGCGATGTCGCTGAGAATTCTAGCTCCACCGACAGCGGCGTCTCGGCACGGGTGTACAAGGACGGCGTGTGGGGCTTCTCGTGTGGTCCGGATCTAGAGCAAGCGCAGATCGAGCAGACCATCGCCGATGCGACGCGCAACGCCGAGTTTCTCGCACAGCGTGCGGGCAAGGGCGATCGAATACTGCCCGTCGCGAAGACCCGCCAGGAAAGCGATTTCGCAACCTCCAAGCCCCGCAAAACCCCGGAAGAGGTCATCGGATTTCTCTCCGCGATCGATGCCCACATTCGCGAGACGTATCCCGATCTCGACTCGCGCTCGGTGATGTTGTGGAACCTCGACATGGAGAAGAGCCTCTACAACTCCGATGACTCGGGAGGCTACTCGAACACCACCCGTTCGCTGGTCGTGCTGGCCCTCACCGCACGCAACGAAGCCGGTCAACCCGTCAGCCTTCGACGACCATTCGGTGGACGCGGCCAGTTCGAGGACGTTTTCGACGACCCGACGCAATTGCACGACGACATCGCCGAGGTTCATCGTCACTTGATGAACAAACGCGAAGCGGTCCCGGCTCGCGGCGGCACGCACGACGTCGTCCTCGACTCGGAGCTCGCCGGCATCCTCGCTCATGAAGCCGTGGGACACACCACCGAAGCCGACATGGTTCTCGGCGGTTCCGTGGCGGCGGACTACATGGACAAGCTGGTGGCAAGCCCACTCGTGACCATGGTGGACTTCGCACACACCTACGAAGGTGAAACCCTC